>JALWKR010000264.1 GCA_027081375.1 Persephonella sp. | reverse complement strand
ACCCTGAAAATGAAGAATTAAAAAAGCAGTTTGTAAAAAAACATGCTTCTGTTAACAGGTTTGTTAGAAGCCTAAATATTAAGTTCACAAAATTAGACAAGATAGCTGATGAATTAAAAGAGTTATACCAAAGATTAAAAAGAAAAGAGAAAGATCTTAATAAAAGAATAAGAAAATTAGAAAAAATAGACCCTGATGTAGAAAAACTTCTTAAAGGAGATTACTCTGATCCTGAAATATTAAGAAAAATAGAAGAAAACGGGCTTTCTTTTGGAAGATTTGAAATACTTAGAACAGAGGTTTTAAAACTAAGAGAAGAAGTTGCAGAACTTAGAGAGAAAATTGGAACTGTTCCAGGAGAATTTGATTATGTAATGAAAATTATTCAAGAAGGAAGACATCAGGTAAACGAAACAAAACAGAAAATTGTTCAGTCAAACCTAAGACTTGTTGTATCTATCGCCAAGAAGTACACAAACAGAGGTCTTCAATTTCTAGATCTTATTCAGGAAGGAAATATTGGTCTTATGAAAGCTGTTGATAAGTTTGACTACAAAAAAGGATATAAATTCTCCACTTATGCTACATGGTGGATTAGACAGGCAATAACCAGAGCAATAGCAGATCAGGCTAGAACTATCAGAATACCTGTTCATATGATTGAAACTATTAATAAACTTGTAAGAGTATCTCGTTCAATGGTTCAGGAGCTTGGAAGAGAACCAACTCCTGAAGAGATAGCTAAGAAAGTTGGAATGCCTGCTGAAAAAGTGAGAAAAATCCTCAGAACATCTCAAGAGCCTATATCCCTTGAAACTCCAATTGGTGATGATGATGAGTCCCACTTAGGAGACTTTATTGAAGACAAAACTGTTCTTTCTCCTGAACAGCATGTCTTGAGACAGGCTCTCAGACAACAGCTTGAAGAGGTTTTATCAACCCTTTCAGAAAGAGAAGAGCAGGTTCTCAGATACAGATTTGGACTTGAGGATGATACGGAGTATACCCTTGAACAGGTGGGTAAGAAGTTTGGTGTTACAAGAGAAAGAATTAGACAGATTGAAGCTAAAGCCCTTAGAAAACTAAGACACCCTCACAGAGCAAAATATCTCAGACCATTCTGCGAAGATTAAATTAAAAGCTCCCGGAAGGGAGCTTTTTTCTTTTTGATATTATTTTCCAATTTTCAAACTTTAGAGTTTTATCTTTCCTTTATATTTTTTAGAAAGTTCTCTTCTCATGTCTCTTTCTTTTATTGCCTGTCTTTTTTCGTATTTCGCTTTACCTTTTGCTAAGGCTATTTCAAGTTTAGCTTTTCCATTTTTAAAGTAAAGCTTTAAAGGAATTATTGTTAATCCTTTCTCCTGAACTTTACCCATAAGTTTTAAAATTTCTCTTTTGTGAAGCAGCAGTTTTCTTTTCCTGTAGGGGTCATGCTGAAGCCTAGCAGCAGGCTTATAAGGAGCAATATACATGTTGTATATATAAGCCTCTCCATTATCTATTCTTATAAATGAGTCTTTAAGGTTTACTGCTCCTTCCCTTAGTGATTTTACTTCTGAACCTTGAAGAACAAGTCCTGCTTCGTAAGTCTCTAAAATATCGTAGTTGTGGTACGCCTGTTTGTTTGTTGCTACTACTTTTATTCCCATTTTTTCACCTTTTTCATTTATACTTTCTTTAAAGCTACTTTTATGTCAGGAGTCTTGCAATGAATAACATTATATATCTTACTGTTTTATTTCTCATAATTGTATATTCTTCTTTTTCTCAAATTTTATACAAGCTGGATATAACCATAGATGTAAAAAATCACACAATCAATGGAAAAGCTGTTATAGAAAACAGTTCCAGTGAAAATATTCATATATTTGCACAGGGTTTCAATACAGATATAAAAAAATCTGTTATTGAAAAAGGAGAAACAGTTTCATTTTCTTTTACTAAACGTTTTCCATCTTACTCCGCAAACAATATGGTTGGAGAAGATTACGTATATCTTATGAATAACTGGTATCCAGGCATAAACAAGCTTGCTGTGTACAAACTGAATGTAAAACTTCCTGAAAATTTTGTTGCTGTTTCTGAAGGAAATCTTGTTTCAAAAATAGATGGAACATTTTCCTTTGATACTGTGTATCCTGTTGAGGAAATTCATCTAATAGCTTCTCCTGATTATGTTGTTAATACAAAAAAACTTGGTGATATTCAGATAAAAACGTATCTCTTTAAAAAAGACAAAAATCTGTCAGATATATATATAAAAAAGGCATCAGAGTATATATCCCTTTATAGCAAACTTATTGGGGATTTCCCTTACAAAAGTTTTTCTATTGTTGAAAATAGATTTCCCACTGGTTATTCTATGCCAACGTTTACTCTTATAGGGAAACAGATTATAAAATATCCTTTCATTCTAAAAACTTCTCTTCCCCATGAGATACTTCATCAATGGTTTGGGTGTAGCGTATATGTGGATTTTGATAAAGGAAACTGGTCAGAAGGTTTAACTACAGATCTTTCAGATCATTATCTTTCAGAGAATCCTTCTATTTATAGAAAAAAGCTACTTTTAAAATACATGGCTTTTGTTAATGAAAAAAACGAGTATCCATTGAAAAACTTTAGATTTAAGAAAAATCCTGTAGATGAGGCTATAGGATACGGTAAATCTGCAATGGTTTTCCATATGCTAAGAAAAAAAGTTGGAGATAAAACTTTTTTTGAGGCTTTAAATAAATTTTACATAGAAAACAAGTTCAAAAGAGCTTCTTGGAAAGATATAGAAAAATCCTTTGAAAAGGTTTCAAAAAAGGACTTTAAAGAGTTTTTTAACCAGTGGGTTAACAAAAAAGGGATTCCTGAAATAAAGGTATTTAAAGCTGATTTTTTTATAAACAAAGGCGGGCTTTTTCAGATTAATCTAAAAATAGATAAAACAAAGAATTATCAGTTAGACATTCCTATTTCTGTTAACTCATACTACAAAACCTACACCTTTTTAACAGATGAAGAAAATCCTTCCTTTGTTGTAAAAGATATACCTCTTTATTTGAATATAGATGAAAAGTATGACCTTTTTAGAAAGCTTTCAGAAGAAGAAATTGCTCCTGTTTTATATTTTCTTTTTGGAGAAGAAAAGCCAGTTATTTTTGTTGAAAAGGAAAAAGAAAATATATATGAGCCTTTTTTAAATCTCTTTAAAAAAGCAAAAGTTATTTACGCTAAAGACTTTAAGTATGAATACCTAATAGGAAATACATGTGTTATTTGCGGCAAAAACAATTCTGTTGTAGAAAAAATATTTGGCAGAAAAGAAAACAAAGAAGGATTTTTTGTGAAAGGCTATAAAAATCCATTCTCTGAAGAAAAAGCCATTTTTGTTTTAAATACTCCTTCAAAAGATGTTTTAGAAAAAGGTTTATACCTGTTAAAACATTACGGTGGTTATACGTATGTGTCTTTGGGTTTAGGAAGAAAAAAGGTATTCCAAAATACCCAAGATGGAATAAAAGTAATCATAAATGAGCCTTCTTCTATTATTACTCAAAAAGGATTTTCCACATTTAATCAGATAATAGATTTTCTAAAGGATAAAAAGGTTATTTATGTAGGGGAACATCATACAAAGTTTGAACATCATGCTGTTCAGTATCAGATAATAAAGGCTTTAAAAGATAGAGGGGTAGAAGTTGCTATTGGGATGGAAATGTTTGGAAGAGATTTTCAGAAGTATTTAGATGATTATATAGATGGAAAAATCTCAGAAACACAGTTTTTAAGAAAAACAAAATACTTTACTCAGTGGAAATATGATTACCATCTGTACAAACCAATACTAAAGTTTGCTAAAGAAAATAAAATTCCTGTCATTGCTTTAAATCTAGATGTAAAACTCATAGAAAAAGTTGCAAGAAAAGGAATTGATAGTCTAACAGAAAAAGAAAAGAAAAAACTTCCTAAAGAGATAGATTTTTCAAACCTAGAGTATAAAAATTATCTTTTTAGAATTTATAAAATGCATTCCCACGGAGATTTAAAAAAGTTTATAAACTTTTATCAGTCACAGCTTTTATGGGATGAAACTATGGCAGAAACGGCGGCAAACTATATAAAAGAACATCCTGAAAAAACATTGATAGTTTTAGCAGGGAACGGACATCTTGCCTATGGATATGGGATTCCAAGTAGAGTAAAAAGAAGAGTAAAGGTAGCTCAGGCTATTATTCTTCAAGGGGAACAACCTGAAAAAGAAAAAGGAGATATTTTTATCTTTACAGAGATGATGAAAGGAGCTGTATCAAAAAAGCTAGGAGTATATGTAAAAGAAACAGAAAAAGGTCTTTTAGTAGAAGAACTTGTGAAAACTTCTATCGCTGAGAAATCAGGTATTAAAAAAGGAGATCTAATAGTTTCTTTCAACGGAAAACCTGTAAAAACTGTAGAAGATTTAAAGCTACTTCTTATAAACCCTCCTGAAAAAAGCTTTGTAGAAGTAATTAGAAAAGGAAAGAAAATAAAGATAACTGTAGATTTTTCTAAGTACAGAAGTAAACATTAATGCAAATCATTTGCAAAAAGTAGATAACATGTTAGGATATTAAAAAAAGAGATGGGGAAAAATATGAAGATTGGAGAGATATTAAAACAGGTAAAACACAGTATATCCTTTGAGTTTTTTCCTCCTAAAACAAAAGAAGGAGAAGACGCTCTATGTGAAACAATAAAGGAACTTGAGTACATAAAGCCTACATTTGTTTCTATAACATATGGAGCAGGGGGTTCCACAAGAGAAAGGACAATAAGAGTTGTAAAAAGGATCCATCAAGAGACAGACCTTACTGTTATGGCTCACCAAACATGTATAGGACATACAAAGAAAGAAATTATTGATATTCTAAACGAGTATAAAAAAATTGGTGTTCAAAATATACTGGCTCTGAGAGGAGATATTCCACAAGGTCAGGAAGAAACATTTGTTTTTCCTCCTGATGGTTGCAGATATGCAAATGAACTAGTTGAGCTTATTAGAGAAAACTTTGGAGACTGGTTTAGCATAGGAGTTGCAGCTTATCCTGAGGGGCATCCTGAAAGTCCAAATCTTGAAAGAGATATTTATTACTTTAAGAAAAAGGTAGAGGCAGGAGCAGAGTTTGCCATTACACAGATGTTCTTTGATAACAGATTTTTCTATGACTTCTTAGAAAGAGTAGAAAAAGCAGGAATTAATATACCTATTATTCCAGGAATAATGCCTATAACAAATTTTAAGCAGATTAGAAAGTTTGCTCTTATGTGCGGAGCAACAATTCCTGAAGAGTTAGTTAAAAAACTTGAAGCTGTAGAGGATAAACCTGAAGAGGTTGAAAAGATAGGCATTGAGTATGCTGTGAAGCAGTGTGAGGATTTACTAAAAAACGGAGCTAAAGGACTTCATTTCTATACATTAAACAAATCAAAGGCAACAATACAGATATACGAGAGAATAAAACATTTGATATAAAAAAGCCTGCCTAGGCAGGCTTTTTATTAATGAGGATTTTTCCTCATAAACTCTTCCCATGTCATATGGAAGTTGTGATAAAGCCATTTTGCAACAGCTTCTTTATCCTCTTCCTTCATATTCTTTCCAATAGGAGGCATTACTCCAAAAATCTTAAATGCCATAGGCATACATACACCTTTTTCTCTCGAAGGGTTAGTAATGTAATCTTTAACAAAAGCTACAAACTTTTCTTCTGTTGGATAGAACTTTTTAACTCTAGCTGAAACTTCAGACATAGGAGGAGCATTAAAAGGCGGTCTTCCACCAGACATAACAGTTTTTCTAATATTTTTTATCTGCTCAGGAGAAACCTTTTCCCAGTGGCAAGCTGAACAAACATTCTTATAAACCTTATAACCTTTTTCCACTTCTGTTTTTTCAGTTATGTTTTTAGAAGTGTTCATCTGACACGCAGAAAATATAACACTTCCAATTCCAAGAATAGCTATTAATTTCCTCATCTATTCCTCCTTTTTTCTTGTTAAACTGAATATTATCATAATAATAATTCTATATTCAAAATTTTCTTAAGTAATACGGATTTATTAGCTTGCTTTTTTTACCTTATTTAATATAGAAAATCCTCTATATTTTTTATTTTCTTAAAAGTTTTTTTCTTTTTCTTGTTTTTGAAGATTCTAGCTCTTCCTAAAGTACTAGCAGCATACTTATTTGCAATTGATTTACTAGCAGCAACAGCGACTTTTTTATTTTTCATTTACATAACTTCCTTCATTTCTAAGATTTTAAAATAATAAACGTAAAGGTTCCTTTAATTTTGACAATTTGTGATAAATTATTACTGTAAAGACAGGGAGAGGGATAAAAATGATTCACATTTTTCTTTTTATTTATAAGAAAGTAAAAGAATATTATCAACTCAAGGAAGAAAATCAGGAACTTAAAAAAGAAATAAAAGAACTAGAAAAAGAAGTTAAAAATCATAGGAGACAAGTATTTAAGTATATTAGTTTAAAAAAAGGTGAAATGTACGTTGTTAATGTATGTGCATTGTATTTTGTTTCTCAAAATAAAATTGTCTTAACTTCAAATAAGTATAACCTTTTAGAAGAAACTAAAGGAAAAAAGTATCGACCGATAGTTATTACAGATGTAAAACCACCTAACGTAAAATTTATTGCGTTGTCTACATTTCAACTAAATCAAAACACGGATGCTGAAAAAGTCAACTTTAATATGGGTAATTGTGAATTTCAAACATACGAATGCTTTTTACCATCTATAGAAAAAAATTCTTATATTTTTGGAGAAGTAATTAAAAGAAAGGTTAAAGGAAAACAAATTACTAAAATAAAAGGAATGGAATTTAGTATTCCTATCTTACTTTTAAAGGAACTAGAGCATATAGAAGCTTCTTCTAAGAAAAAGGCTATACAAGAAAAATGCAAAATTTATAATGAAAACTACAAACTAATCAAAAAATGTGCAAAATGCGATACATCGTATATAGATAAGATACTAAAAGAGATAGAGGAAAAAAATGGGCAATAAAGATAGTTTTTCTTATATCATTGATTTTTTACTAAATCCTCATAATCCAGATAATATTACAGGCTACGAAATACTATTTAAAATTTTTGTAAAAGAGTTTGGTAAATATGAATTACTCAAAAAGCACACAGAACCCGAAGACCTTTTTAATGATTTTTTAACTAAAGTATTGTTCAAACAAAATTTTTCCCTTAATCCTACATTAAAAGAAAAAATAAAAGATAAGAGCACAAATATCGTTTCATATATATATCAAGCAATACATAACTTTTTAAGAACAAACCAAAGGGAAATTCTTAAAAAGTATTACACAGAAGAAAAAAAGCCACGAGATACACAACTAATTCAAGAAAACGAAGAAGGAAAAGAATTTGAAATACTTACCATAAACAAAGATGTAAGCCTTGTAATAATTATAGAAGCAAAAGAAATATCAGAAACCATAAAAAAAGAATTCTCAGAAACAGAACAAAGAACCCTTTGTTATATGTTTTTCAACGATAAAAACTTTTTTGGTGAAAATATTTCTGATGATGCCGCATACAAAAGAAAAAGTAGATTAAAAAGTTCTTTAACAAAATTTGTTAAAGAAAAAGGTTTTTCACTAGAAGGATTTACTTATTTTGTTCAGGAATATTTGATGTCAGAAATATGTGATAAGTTTCGTTAATAATATTAACAACTAAAAATCACTTAAATTATGTAAGGGGATTTACGATGAAGTATCTTGAAGCTCTATATCAGCAGTATAAAGAACAGAAAAAAAATCCAATACCAGAAATTGAGGATATAGAAACAGATAAAAATAAACTGAAAAATAAATTTATGGAACTACAGCAAACACTTAAAGAAAACACACAAACTAAACCAGTCCTTGAGTTTGGAGAAATATATTATCTAATTTCCGAAAGAGGAATACCTATGTTTTTTATGATAAATGGAGAACTTGAAGGTAGTAGCCAAAATCTTTATTCCGTTTATAAAGTATCTGATTTCGTAGATTTTGCTACTGAGGAAGATTTTATATTTGAGCTTAATGGACTTCCGTATATGGTAGAGACCTGGAACGAGTTTTATATACCTTTGGAGGAAATTGAAAAGGCAGTATATATAGGAAAATTATCTGATGAAGACATAGATTTATTGCTAAAGATTTTAGACGAAGGCATAAAAATTCCTCCTGAAAAAAGAGGACTTTCTATTCTAGAAGAAGGCTATTTTATCCAAAACAGATTTAAAGAAGACGAAGTAGAAGATGTAAAAGAATACAAAGCAAGGATATTTGAATATTTTGATGATTTAGAAGAAAAGCAGAGTAAGCAAGTTATATACATTCCCCCTGAAAGATTAGAAAAACAGCTTTTGGCAGCAGGGGAAGAAAAGACTGTTTATAGAGGTAAGAATTTTACCCTGTTTTACAACAAAGAAGAAAAAGTCCTTGAGTTAGAACCAGATGAAGAGCTAATAGATAAACCTGCGGTGGTGGAAATTTTCGGTGAAAAACACGAGTTTGAAAATTTTCCAAAAGTTATACAAATAGCCATTCCAGAAGAGTTCAAAGATAATATTAACATAGACTATATTGGACAAAACATAATCATAAAAGAGGTCAGATAATTGGGAGAATTATTAAAATACAAAGATAACCCACAAAGGCTTAAAGAGATTTTAAGAAGCGGAGCCGTTGAACCAAAAGAAATAGACGAACTATATCAGCTTCTAACTGATGAAACCATCTCTAATGAGATTAAATTCTTGATATGGACACAAATCAAAAAAAGAGAAGATTTATTTGATATAGAAAAACTTTCTAAACTTATGAACACATCTGAGCTAAACACTAAAAAGATATTCAAATCAACTCCAATAGAGGTAAAATTCCCAATCGCTTTAAACAATAAAGGAGAACTTGCAACAGCTTATATAATACCTCTCTCGAAACCGATAGATACATTAACTTTTTCGTCAAATTTAGAAATAAGGCAGGCTTTAAGCACTATAAAACAACTGCTGAAAACCAAGAAACACCAAATTCAAAACTTTTTTATAGTTTTTGACAGAGATTTCACTGGAAAATCCTTTATGCTGGCAGTTACAGCAGGGTTATTGCTTCCTGAAGAAAATATAAAAAGATTTGCTTTTACCGGTGTGGTCAATGAAGAGGGGGAAATATTTGAGGTTTCATACATTCCTCAAAAAGAAGAGATTGCCAAATCACACAATCTTAAACTTATAACTCCAGATAGCCTTGATACGGTAGACGAACTTATTTACTGGCTTGGAGATAAACCTGTAGATATTCCTTTTGTCTATTTAGTAAAAAGACCACCACAAGAAACAACCATAGCATTAAATAAAATAGAGAAAGAAATAAAGAAAAAGGAAAAGGATTTTTCCATTAATGGTTTAGAAAATATTTTAGGTATTGAAAGAAAAGATTTAGGTATTGCTTATCAAAATTTCCTTCCAGCTATAACATCAGAACAACTTGTAGAAGAAAATGAATGGATTAAGCAGGTTTTGAATTTTGAGGAAAAATTAAAAAATATCTATTCAAAAGTAGATTTTAAAAAAAGAGTGTTGCATGTAGGTTTATCTGTTCCTGTATCTCTGGCAATGGGGCTTGGAATAAAATTGGGAACCAAGAAACCTGTTTTAGTTTATCATTACCAATCAGATGAGTATATTCCTGTTATAGATTTATCTACGACCGCAAAACTGAGAAGAATAAAATATATTCGCAAAAATATACAAAACCAGCTGAAAAATATAGAAGTTGAAATACAAGAAAATATAGAAAGCTGTGGAAACGTAGCCGTTGCTATCTGGCTGGCAAGTCATAGTCCTTATGGAGATGTTCAAAATTATCTTGAGACTACTGGAAGAAATTGGCCTTTAATAAAGATTGAGTCAAAAGAGTTTCAGGGTGATATTCCTTTGCCTCAGGATTTTGAGGATATTCCAGTGGATTACTGGATAAGATATGTATCAGAGATTTATTCTGTCCTTAATGTGCTCAAGGTCAAATACCAGATTCAAAAGTATCACTTTTTCCTTAGTGTTCCTGTTCCAATTGCTTTTGCACTGGGAATGGCTATTGGTCACTTTTGGGATGGGTATATTTATAACTTTAACTTTAATGCTTCAGAACTGGAAAATAAATACTATCCGGTTTTTGATATGAAAGACAAAAGGCTAAAAAGTATTTTTTAATATAGAAATGTTCAATGCAAAATCGGCTTGACACTATTTGCTCAAAATAATCTTTAAATTTAATTTCCTCTCATTTTCTTTCTGTAATCTGCCATATAATACCCTAATTAAACGGGTTAATTTCAAGTTATGTAAGATACACCCTTGAGGATGGATGGACTTATATCATGTCGCAATACCCTAATCAAACGGGTTAGTTTCAAGAGCCCCTCTGTAATCCTTGAAAATCAACGTATTCAATTTCTAAGAAACCCTCATTTAGTATGTATCGGTTCAATACATAGTGAACACCTACCAATAAAAATTTTAACATTTTCCATAAGCCAACTCAGCAGGAGTTCTTAATCCTAAAGCATAATGTGGTCTTATAAAATTATAGATTCTCAGATAT
>JALWKR010000263.1 GCA_027081375.1 Persephonella sp. | reverse complement strand
CATAAGCACCGACTCTGATAATGCCATGTTCATCTAAGTTTGCTAAAGCCTTTTCAGATACACCAACAACGTTTCTTGTAATTTCTTCAGGACCTAGTTTTGTTTCTCTAGCTTCACATTCAAACTCTTCTATATGAATTGAGGTAAATACATCATCCTTAACAAGTCTTTCAGAGATAACTATAGCATCCTCAAAGTTGTATCCTCTCCACGGCATAAATGCAACTAAAACATTTTTACCAAGAGCAAGCTCTCCTTTGTATGTAGATGTACCATCAGCAATAACAGTTCCTTTTTCTACTCTATCTCCTCTTCTTACAAGAGGTCTCTGGTTCATGCATGTTGCCTGATTAGAACCTTTAAACTTCATAAGTTCATATACATCTAATCCTATATCTAATGGATCATCTTCATTTATCTCTTCAGGATTAACAGCTATCACAATTCTATTTCCTGATACAGACTCAACAACTCCACCTCTTTTAGCTACAACTGCTGCCCCAGAGTGTTCAGCAACAATTTTTTCCATTCCTGTTCCAACTAGTGGATACTCAGTTTTAAGTAGTGGTACAGCCTGACGTTGCATGTTAGAACCCATAAGAGCCCTGTTAGCATCGTCGTGCTCAAGGAAAGGTATTAATGAAGCAGATACAGAAACCACCTGTTTAGGAGAAACGTCCATATAATCAACTTCACTAGGAGATACAAGTCTAATATCTCCTTTAGCCCTTGCTAAAACCCTCTCATTTATAAATTTGCCTTCCTCATCTATTGGGGCGTTAGCTTGAGCAATAACATATTTTTCCTCATCATAAGCAGCTAAGTATTCTATTTCGTCTGTAACTTTTCCATTTACTACTTTTCTATACGGTGATACTAAAAATCCAAACTCGTTTAATGTTGAATAAACAGTCATAGAAGAAATAAGTCCAATATTTTGACCTTCTGGAGTTTCTATAGGGCACACCCTTCCGTAGTGGGTTGGATGAACGTCCCTGATTTCAAACTTAGCACTGTCCCTTGTTAAACCACCAGGACCAAGAGCTGAAAGTCTTCTTTTATGAGTAAGTTCTGCAAGAGGGTTTGCCTGATCCATAAATTGTGAAAGCTGACCACCTTTTAAAAACTCTAAAATAGACCCTGTTACATATCTTGGATTTATAATGTCTGCAGGTTTAAGGTTAGGATCCTCTATATCAACTGTAGCAACCCTATCTCTAAAGGCTTTGTTCATTCTAACTAGACCAAGTCTAGTTTGATTTTCTAGAAGTTCACCAACAGGTCTAACTCTTCTGTTTCCAAGATGTGCTATATCGTCAACTTCTTTTTTACCAAGTCTTAGCTCAAGGAGATATTTAACAATAGCAACAACGTCAGGTAGTAGTATAAATCTTGCTTCGTCATCAAGGTGAGGCTGTACTTTTATCTCATCAAATTTTGCCTCTTTAAGTTTCTGTATTACAAGTTCATCTATCTTTGTTCCTGCTTTAAGTACTTCATCTCCTACTTTAATATCTTCAGCTAGCTCTAATGGAGGTAAATCCTCTAAAAGTGTATCTAAATCTAAAGGTTTTATAGTTTTTGGAATTTCATGTACCTTTGCATTTATTTTAACTCTACCAACTCTAGAAAGATCATATCTCTGAGGGTCGTAGAACATAGCATTAAATAGTTCATTTGCCCTTCTTAAAAAGGCCTTTGGATCCATTACAGCTGTGTCAGTAGGTCTCATTTTTCTGTATATTTCAACTCTAGCAGCATCCTGGAATGTAAACTGTGCATTTATCTGAGGCTCATCTTTTTTCAGAGTTTCAATAAGGATATTTCCATAGAGGGACTTTCTGAAAACAAGAGGAGATATAGCAACAATTTCTTCTATATTAATTCTGTCATCTGTTAAATATCTTTGAAGGTTTCTAATTTCAACATTTCTTTCTTTTCTTATAGTTACAAGGTTTCCTTTTTCATCCTGTTCTTCAGTTGTATATGTAATAAAGATTTCATCATTTTCTATTTCCTGTTCTAATTCTTCAGGAGTTAAAACTGCTCCTGTTGATTGGTCTACTATTTCACCATTTATATTCTTATAGTATTTAACATCTCCATAGAATTTTTTAAGTATTTTGTAAGCTGTATCTAAACCAAATGCTCTTAAAACTGTAGAACCTAAGAGCTTTCTTCTATCTATTCTTGCATGGAATATTTCAACATTTGTTGCATATTCAAACTCAAGTCTTGAACCTTTTTCAGGAATTATTGAGCCTTTATATATAATCCTTGTTAAGATATCTTTAGTTTTATCTTCTTTTGCTTCAAAGAAGATACCAGAAGATCTTATAAGCTGTGAAACAACAACCCTTTCACTACCATTTATAATAAAGTATGCTTTATCTGTAATAAGAGGAACATCTCCAAAGTAAACCTTTTGCTTTCTAATTGTTCTTGGGATAACTTCCCCTGTTTCAGGATCTACCTGATTAACAACAAGCTCTA
>JALWKR010000262.1 GCA_027081375.1 Persephonella sp. | reverse complement strand
CCTATTTTAGTCATGTATTTATCAAAAAATCTAAGGAGTTTATCAAAAGAAGCCTTTCCAATGAAAACAATATATCCTCTATAAATTCCATCATCTTCATATATTACTGACAAATCATCTTTGAGTTCAAAGTTAGCAGGAATTACAAATGTATAACTACCAAACTTCTCTGTTTTTGGTTCCAAAACAGCAGGTTCTTTAAGTTTTAAGTTCTTAACAGTTTGGATTTGGGAGCAACTGTAAAAGTTAGCAGTAGTTAATACTAGTAATAAGACTATAGCTAAAATCCTGAAATATCTCATTTTTTACCCTCGTTTTAGATAGTAAGTTTTATTAAAATATTTTATTCGGAAAAAAAAGTAAAAACTTAAATATAAATTGGCATTACCTTTGCCAAATTAATAAATAGAACATTTTAATTAAGGGGGAGGATAATGGCTGCTATCTTTAAAAAAGATGGAAAGCATTTTCTTAAATTTGTTGATAGTCAAGGAAATGAGAGAATAATGGAGTTAAGGGAGGGAAAAAAGTATTTAACAGAAGAATTTGAAAGAAGAAAAAAAATACTTATGGAATGTAAAAAAAATTTACAAAATATGTATACTTCAAACACAAAATTGTCAAATTTTTTCACATTATCAAGTAATTCTAGTTTTTTTAATCGTAATAATTTTTTAATTTTTTAATTTCAATCTAACAAGGTTTAGGGCATATTGGGATATATATAAGCGAACATTGTTACGCTCATTTTGAAAGATAACTTTTTCTATTTGTAGATTGTTTTTGAATATAAAACCAATATAATGAAGCCCTAGAGGTTTTTCCTCAGTAGTACCTGTTGGGCCTGCAATACCAGTATCACTTAAGGCAATATCTGTATTAAACTTTTTTTGTGCTCCCTGCACCATCTCTTTTGCTACCACAGAGCTTACAGCTCCGTATTTTTCTATACTATCTTTTTTAACCCCAAGAAGGTTTATTTTGGCCTCATTTGAGTAGGAAACTATTCCTCCCATAACATAAGACGAAGAACCTGGAACATTTATTAAACGGGAAACAATAAGTCCTCCTGTTGAAGATTCAGCTGTGGATATAGTAAGACCTCTTTCCTTTAAAAGTTTCCCTACCACTTCTTCCATCTCAATATTATCCTCAGAATATATAATTTCCCCTAATCTCTCTCTGGCAACCTTTACTTTGTTTTCCAGAAAAAAAGGTTCTTTATCTGTTATAAAGATATCTACTCCTTTTGGAGACGCATTTATAACTTTACCGTCAATATCTTTTAAAATTTCATCTATCTCAACTTCATTTTTTCCAAATGTTCTAAACAGGTGAACCCTATTCTTTTTATCTTTTAATCCTAAAAGCTCAAAAGATTTTTCAAGCATAGGTTTCATTTCTTGAGACACTCCTGGAAGGGCTACTATAGCTTTTTTTACATCATCTAAAACCTTTATAAACCCTAAAGCTCTTCCTACAGGATTTTCTATTTTCTTTGATCCGTAGGGAATTTTAGCCATTTTTTTTATACTGTCGTTTAAATCTCTGTTTGTTTGTCTTAGATAATCTTTTATTTTTTTCAGCCACTTCTGATCATAAATAAGAGGAACTCCTATTGCTTCCTCTACAGCTTCTCTTGTTAAATCGTCAGATGTTCCACCAAGTCCCCCTGATATAAATACAATATCAGCTTTATCTAAAGCTACTTTTATGAAAAAAGAAATTTTATATATATCATCTTCAGTTATAGCTATTCCAACAACATCTAATCCTCTTTCATAAGCTTCCCTTGCAATATATAAACTATTTTTTTCTTGTTTCAGTCCTAAAGTAAATTCTGAGCCTGTTATTAAGATAAAACATTTCATCTATATTCTCCTTACTTTTCTTCTGCTAAGTATCTTTCCAGTAGATTTTCTATATCTATTCGTCTTATTATTCCAAGGACAGCATTGTTATATATAACAGGAAGTTCATCAAGTCCATACTTATTCATTATTTTTAAAGCTTTAAAAAGAGAATCGTAAGGACTTACATAAGCTTGAAGAGGTTTTGCTATCTCCATTACAGATGTAGTTTCCCATAAAGTTTGTGGAACACTCATGGCATCTTTTATAGAAACTGTATAAATCTTTCCATCATTTCCTATAACAGGAAATATATTTGATTTATAAAATGGGTAGTAATGAGTCATAAGAGTGTAAATGGTATCGCTAAAAAGCAGAGGTTTGAGAGTTCTCATAAACTGCTCTACTTTATATTGAGATAAGATAACTGAAAGTTTAGTTTGTTCATAACTTGCCTCTGAAGCATTTTTAAGAAACCATCCTAAAAAGAAGTACCATACAGCATTTATAAAGCTTCCCTGCACTATAGACAAAACTCCAAGGAGCATTAAAAAATAGGCAAAAGCCTTACCTGTAAAAGCGCTAACTTTTGTAGCAGTTATAAGATCTTTTTTAGCCCATATTATAGATCTTAAAATTCTTCCCCCATCAAGAGGAAAAGC
>JALWKR010000261.1 GCA_027081375.1 Persephonella sp. | reverse complement strand
AAAGTTTGGTCATGATATATAATGCGAAGGCCACTTTCAGTTCTGATTTTTTCTATAAGATTATTTATCTCTGTATTTTTTTGACGATAAGCTAGAGCAGTTATAGGATAAGAATAAGCTGTTAAACTGCTTCCTGCAATCTCCCAGTTTCCAAGATGGGCAGTAACTAAAATAGCTCCTTTACCCCTATACTTATCAAGGTTTTCTTTTCCTTTTTTTATCTGAACAATCTCTCTTATAGAACCTGATTTAAAGTACTGAGGAATTTTAGGAAATTCAATTATGTTTCGCCCAATATTTGATATTGTGCCTCTGTAGATGTTTTCTTTCCACTTTTTATCTTTTTCAGGAAATGCTATATCTAGGTTTTTAAAAACAACTTCTTTTCTATATTTAAAAAGTCTTAGTAGGGAGGCTATAACCTCCCCTTTTTTTAATGCTTTTTCTCTTGGTAATTTTTCTATATAGTTAAAGGCTATCTCTAAAAGCCTATAGGTCATTAAATTTCACCTATTTTTTTAAGCACCTTCTTAGCTCTTTCAAATATTTCTTTGTCTGTAGGATATGTTAAAAGATTTTCAACCTCTTCAAACGGGATAAATTTAGCTTCATCTATTTCTTCTTTTTGTGGAACAATATCTCCACCTGCATATTTCATAAGATAGTAGTAAACAAATTTGTGAATTCTTGTGAGACCCATGCTGTACCAGTAATCAACTTCTCCTAAATACTCAATTATTTCTGCATCAACTCCT
The DNA here is from genome assembly GCA_027081375.1 of Persephonella sp. Taxonomy (GTDB): domain Bacteria; phylum Aquificota; class Aquificia; order Aquificales; family Hydrogenothermaceae; genus JAADDV01. Next base: position 1,758 of record JALWKR010000261.1, on the reverse strand, counting down.
GTTTCTTCTTTTACCTCTCTTAAAGCTGCCTGATCTTTTGGTTCTCCTTTTTCAATATTTCCTTTTGGAAAGCTCCATCTGTTTTTAACTCTGATTAAGAGAATTTCTAATTTTCCTTCATCATTTTTTCTGTAAACAACTCCACCTGCTGAAAATTCCCATTTTGTTTCCATATACTCACCTCACCTCATATAGATTAGTATGAAAATAGTTATTATAACCGATCCTATAATGTTCATAAAAAGGCCAACTTTGGCCATTTTATTTATTGGAATAAGTTTACTACCATAAATAATAGCGTTAGGTGGTGTAGCTATAGGAAGCATAAAAGCATAACTTGCAGCTATTATAACACCAAATATAGGATAAAATAAATCCACGTGAAGTTCCTTTAGCACACCAATTAGAATAGGAACAAATGTAATGACTGTAGCTGTATTTGAGCTTATTTCTGTTAAGAAAATCATAGAAACTATAAGAATAAAGATAAACAGAACTATCATTTCAGGAGAAACTAAAGCTGATATTTTTTTCCCAATGTAAGCTGCAAGACCTGTTTTTATAATAAGTTTTCCTAAAGCTATACCACCTCCAAAAAGAAGAATTGTATCCCAATCTAGTTCTTTTAAATCTTTAGATGTTAAGGTACCTTCATTTTTATTTGCAGGAAGTAAAAATAATAGTATTGCAGCTATAACAGCAACAATAGATTCAGGAATATGAGCTTTTAAAAATTTATATAATTCTTGATTTCCAAGTAAATTAGCTAAACCAGGAAGTATCCATAAAAAGGCTGCTAAGAAAAATGCAAATAATGTATTTTTTTCTCCCTTTGAAATCTTAGGAAGTTTTTTCTTTTCCTCTTTTATAAGCTCTTTTATCTTTTCAGGTTCAAAAGAAAAATTTCTTATATGAAACTTTATGTATATAAGTAGAGCTATATAGCTAGTAAACGTTATTGGAAACGCAAGTAAGAACCATTTTAGGAAGTCTATATCATATCCCTCATCTTTTAAAAATCCTGCTCCAATAAGGTTTGTAGGCGTTCCAATGAGAGTAGATGCTCCTCCTATAGAAGCTGAATAAGCAACTGATAATAAAGCAAACATGGCAAATGTATTTATATCTTTTACATGTTTTTGCTTAAACATATAAACAATTCCAAGAACTAAAGGAAGAAGCATTGCTGTAGTTGCTGTATTACTAACCCACATAGAAAGAAGGAAAGAAATAATTGAAAAACCAGCTATTAGTCTTATTGGACTTTTTAAGAAAAAGTCTTTAGACAGAAGATTTAGAGCAAATCTCCTGTCTAAGCCATGCTTTACCATTGCCTGTGCTATAAGAAAGCTGCCTAAAAAGAGAAGAATAACAGGATGTCCTAGACTTAAAAATGCCTGTTTTACATTTACAATTCCTAAAACAACAGCAGCAGTCACCCCTAAAAATGCTGTCATAGAAAGAGGAATAACTTCAGTAAGCCAGAAAACAAGACAAAAGCCCATAATAGAAAAAACTATATGGGCTTCATTGTTTAGATCCATCGGAGTTATATAAATAACAGCTGCAACAATAGGGGCTAAAAATAAACCTAATTTTTTTCTATTTTTTTCAAAAAAACCCATTTTTTTTAACCTTAAAAATTATTTTTCATCATCTTCCACTCTTATTAGTATTGTTTTTTCTTCTGTTATTTTTTGCTGTTCTATCTCTCTTATTGCATTCTGGATGCTGTTTTCTGAAGCTGTGTGAGTAAGT
>JALWKR010000260.1 GCA_027081375.1 Persephonella sp. | reverse complement strand
TATTAAACTCTCTCCATTTAAAAAAGCCTTTTCCTTTTATTCTCCATCTGTTTTCTAAAGGAGAAGTATCTCTCCCTTCCCACCAGCCTCCACTACCTTTATCTCTAAAGTAGAAAAACTCTCCATTAAAAAAGCTGTCTTTACTTAATTTTTTTCTATATTCAAAATTAACTCCTTCTCCCTGCTGACTTCTGTAGTCAATGGTTGCTGTTAAGTCTGAACTTTCATCAAGTATATAAAAGTAAGGTAGTTTTATGAAGAAGTTGTTATAACTATCTTTACCAAACTCAGGAACAAGAAATCCAGTTTTTCTTCTTACAGTAGGATATGTAAAGTACGGTGAGTAAAAGATAGGCATATTAAAAAATCTAAAAGTAAGGTTTTTTGCAACAAGTTTGTCGTTAGGTCTTATTTTTCCTTCATGAGCTTTAACATACCAGTCGTACTTATCAAAACTACACTGAGAAAACTCACCTTTTTTAAAATAAAATGTATCTCCTTTTTTCCATATACTTTCTGCTTTTACAAAGTACTTGTTTCCAACAATCAGAGTTATATCTTCAAACTTTCCATCTTTGTTTTTTAGATTAAGCCATCCTCTTTTTGCAAATATGACTATTTTTTTGCTCTCCAGAGCAATATTCCCTTTTAGGTAAGCTTTCTCTTTTTTAATATCAAAAACTATCTCGTCAGCTTTTAGGGTAAAATCTTTATATGTTAAAACAACATCTCCACTTGCAATTATCTTGGAATTTTCTTTTATTATACTTTTAGCTTCAATATTAACAGGATTTTTCTTTTCATTTAGAATATATCCATATGTGAAGTTAGATAAGACATATACAGATGTTAAAATAGAAAGGAGTTTTTTCCTCAAGCCTTACCCCGCTAAAAAGGTAAAGTCTATTATAAATCATTGGAGAAAGGAATGGAAAAACCAAGAGAATGGCTTAGAGAAAAAAGTATAGCTAAAAAGGTTTTAAGAGATGCAAATGTTATATTTGAGGTTGTAGATGCAAGGGTTCCAAATGAAACAAGGAATAAGGTGGTAGAAGATTTAGCTAAACAGATGGGGAAAAATCTTGTTGTTGTTATGAACAAAGTTGATTTAGTGCCTAAAGAGTTTGCTCAGAAAGCAAAAAAAGAGATAGAAAAAGAGTATCCTGTTATCCTTTTTTCAGCTCATAAAAATTATGGAAGAAGAGAACTTCAGCAACTTATAAAAAAACTTTCCCAAAAAGGAAAAATTATGAAAATTGGTGTTTTAGGTTATCCAAATGTTGGGAAATCTTCCCTTATAAATACATTAAAGAAGAAAAAGGTTGCTACAACATCTCCAAAACCTGGAATGACAAGGGGAGAGATGCTTGTAAAACTTGCAGATAACGTTTTTCTTATAGATACTCCTGGAATTATCACCCTTGAGTTTCAAGACGATTTAGCTATAAAAGGATCATGGATACCTGAAAAACTGGAGCAGCCTGTAGAAGTTGCTTTAAAACTATTAGATAAGATTATTAAACACAGACCTGAAGCTATAAAAGAAGCATATAAAGTGGAACCTTCAGAAGATCCTTTAGAAACATTAAAAAAGATAGGAGAAAGGCTTAACTACCGTATATCAGGTGGAGAGATAGATCTAGACAGAACAGCAAAAAAGGTTCTATGGGACTGGATAAAGGGAAACATAAAAGCCTACTGGCTATAAAACACTTTTATATAAAAAAGCATTTAGCAAGTCTTTGTATGGTAATGTGTTCCACGGTTTTTTTTGAATTAAGTATTTCTAATTAAATCTTCCATTTTTTCTATAAACCCTTTTGTTAACTTTATCCATTCCTCAACTTGTTCTTTTTCAAAGCTAACAAAAGGTTTGTAATCTCCCTCTTCTCTTGCTTCAAATAGTTCATCATAAAGTTTTCCATAGATTTTATCTATTTTGCCTTTTTTAACTAATTCTTTATGGAAGTTTGCTCTTAATCCAGAATGCTTTTTAAAATACTTATCTATTTGAAAGAAATAAGCATTTGTAATATAAAAAACGGCATAGTATAGACGGTTTACTGCGAAATCTAAATATCCCTGCTGATATTCCAAAATCGCAGATTTTAAGCTTTTAAGGGACTTCTCTATCCAGTATTCAATTATCTTTTCTTTCAAACGACCAATCCCTTCTCTTTAACCTCTTGGAATAAAGGCATTGTTGGATACTTAATCCACTCTTCTTTTGAAACAATAATCGGACTTATATTTGTATCATACTTCCAATTTATTTCTGTAATTTTATTGATGATTTTTTTCTTTCCTTTCCAATTCAAATTTGGAACTATTATTAGTAAATCTAAATCACTTTCTTGTGTGGGTTCTCCATAGGCTTTTGAGCCATAAATAAAGATTTTGCTTTCTTTAAAAGTCTGATTTATAAAATCCTTAATTTCCTTTAGTGCTTTTTTTTCTCTATTTGTAAGATTATGTCTAATGAACTCTTTCATAGGAATTGTTTATAGGGTTTATTTGCCCAC
>JALWKR010000259.1 GCA_027081375.1 Persephonella sp. | reverse complement strand
CAATAAAGTAGACTATATGGTAAATCAAATACTTGCAATTTCTGAGCAAACAAATCTTTTAGCTTTAAATGCATCTATAGAAGCAGCAAAGGCAGGGGAATTAGGAACAGGGTTTACTGTTGTTGCTGAAGAAATAAGAAAATTAGCAGAAAATACAGCAGAGTTTGCAAAAAATATACAATCGACAGTAAAAAATATGCTAAAAGAACTTGAAAATACTGATAGTTCTGTAAAAGAGACATACAAAGGGTACAGTAAAGTAAAAAATCTTTATAACGAACTAAAATCTTTCCTTGATTTAGTTGTAAAAGATTTAGACAGACAGACAAAAGCTCTCTCAGAAGCAACTAAAAATATGGAAAAACTAGCTGAAATATCTGTTAAAAATACTAACAGAAACAAGGAAATAGTAGAAAAAACAGAAAATATAACAAACTCTGTAAAAAATGTAGAAAGCAGAATGGAAAAGTTCAAAACGGTGGAATGATATTTTATTGATAGTCCAGCTTAAGCTGGACTATTAATTATTACTTCCACACTCCAGGTATTTCAGTTCCGCATTTAGGACACTTTCCATCTTCTAAATGATTTACTACATACTGTCCAAGATGACCTCTTCTGTCTATAACTCTGTATCCACAGTTAGGACAGTAAGTAGACTCTCTATCTTCATCATCAAAGTTACCTACATAAACGTAGTTAAGACCTTCTTCTTTAGCAATCTCATAAGCTCTTTTTATTGTTTCTATAGGAGTTGGAGGATGATCCATCATTTTATAAGCAGGGAAAAATCTAGACAGATGCCAAGGCATATTTTTGTCAATTGAAGCAATCCATTTTGCAGCTTCTCTTAGCTCTTTTTCATCATCATTTTCTCCAGGAATGATAAGTGTAGTTAGCTCTACCCATATACCAAGTTCTTTAGCATGCTCTATAGCTTTTAATACAGGTTTAAGTCTTGCTCCAACAATTTCTCTGTAAAATCTGTCGTTAAATGCTTTCAGGTCTATATTCATAGCATCAAGATATGGAGCAAGTGTATCTAAAGCTTCTTTTGTTTCATATCCGCTTGATACAAACACATTTCTTATTCCATTTTCCTTTGCAAGCTTCATTGTGTCATACGCGTACTCAAAGAAAACTACTGGTTCATTGTACGTGTAAGCTATAGAAGGTATATTGTTTGTTTTGCAGATGTTAACTATAGTTTCAGGCATTAAAGGAACTCCAAAAACTTCTCCATTATGAGTTTGAGGATACTGAGATATTTCCCAGTTTTGACAGAACTTACAGCTCATATTACATCCTACAGTTCCAACAGAAAAGATAGGAGTTCCTGGTAAAAAATGGTATAAAGGTTTCTTTTCTACAGGGTCAACATTGTAAGATGCTGCAAGTCCATATGTTGTAAGATACAGATTTCCATCTTCTCCAACTTTTCTTATTCCACATTTACCAAGTTCCCCTTTATCTAAAACACATCTCTGGCTACATGCTGTACATAACACTTTTCCATCTTCTCTTTTTTTAGACATCCATGCAAGGGCTTCCATTTTGTTCCCTCTTTTTAATCTTTTGCCTTAAATATAAGAATAAAATCTGATAATGCAAGACTAAAATTTTAAACTTACACTTATAGATACACATATATAACTTAATTAGCAAATATCAGCCTCCTTGACACTATCAATAAAAATTCCTATAATTTATTATAAATCAATAAAAAATATAAGGCAATAATTAAATGAAAAAATATTTTTCAATTAGCGAATTTGCTGAATTAACAGGATTATCTATTCCTACTATCAGATACTACATAGAAAAAGGGATTATAAAACCATATAGGACAAAAGGGGGACATTATAGATTTGATAAATCTATGGCTAAACAGATATTTCAATATACAGATAAAGGAGAAAAAAAGACAGGCAAAAATATTATTTATGCAAGAGTTTCTACACAAAAACAAAAAGATTATTTAAATAATCAGGTTCAAATTTGTAAAGAGTTTGCAATTAAAAATGGCTATCAAATAGATGAAGTAATCACAGATATAGCAAGTTCCTTTAACTTTAACAGAAAAGGATTAGACAAATTAATAGATATGGTTGTTAAAGAAGAAATTAGCAATGTAATCATTTATTCAAAAGATAGACTATCAAGAATAGCATTTGACCTGATAGAAAAAATATTTTCATATCACGATTGTAATATAGTTGTGTTAGATAAAACCAAAAAAGCACACAGTAAAGAAGAAATAGAAGATTTAACAGAGGAACTGGTATCTTTTATACATTACATAACAAGCAAAATCTATGGCAAAAGAAGATATAAAAAATCAGATATAGAAAAAAAGGTTAAAGAGTGGATAGCATAACACTAACCTTAAGCATACAAATAAGCAAAAAATCAGTAGTTAACAAACTACAAAAAGCCTCTAAAACATTCCAGCACTTTAAAAACTTAGTCTACATAACAGCATTAGAATACTTTAAACATACAAAAAGCATAAAACCTTTCCTATCTGTTAG
>JALWKR010000258.1:4966-10849 GCA_027081375.1 Persephonella sp. | reverse complement strand
AGAAGGGACATTAAATCACTAAAACTTATTATCCAAGCTGGAACACTGGGACATTCTTCTTTTTTCTTCTTAGCCATTTTTTATCCTTGTATTTTTATAACAAATTCAACTCTTCTATTTTTCTCACGGTTTTGAGGAGATGTATTAGGAACAAGAGGCCTGTATGGTCCATATCCCCGTGCAGCTAATAACTTTGGGTCGTAACCACATTCAATAAATTTTTTCAGTATATACATAGCTCTTTCTAATGAAAGCTCTAAATTATTTTTAAATCTTCCTCTTACTGGTGTATCATCTGTATGACCTTCTATTACCACCGGATAAGATGTTTCTTTAAGTTTTTCACATATCATTCTTATAAGCTTTTCTGCTTGAGGAGTAGGTTTTTCAGAACCAGGAGGGAACATTTTTGAGACATTTACCCTAAACCTTAGTAGTGAGCCATGTCCTTCTACTTCACTATCCACACCGTATTTTTTTAACTCTTTCTCTAACTGATGTAAACTTTTCTCTAATCTCTGTCTTTTCTTAACTTTTGGATACATATTTTTAAACTCAATTTCTATATTTGTATTATTCATTATCTTGTTTTCTAAAAATACTTTTCTTCCACCTAAGGATTCAGTAATACCTTTAATAACCATATGAAACTTTTCTAAAGATATGGTTCCCATAGAGAACAAGAGAATAAAGAATGTAAGGAGGAGTGACATTAGGTCTCCGAAACTTATAAGCCATCCTGGTATTCCTTTACACTCCTCCTTTTTTTTACGAGCCATTTTTATTCTTCTCCACCTTCAATACCGAAAAGAGAAAGAAGCTTGCTTCTTAATACATTTGGGTTTGTTCCGTTATTTATTGCTTCAACAGTAAGGACATATGCTTCTTTGAAGAGAAGATTTAAGTCTTTAAAAAGTTTAAGTTTCTTAGCAATAGGTACGCATAAAACGTTAGCTAAAATAGCACCGTAAAGTGTTGTAATCATAGCAACAGCCATACCAGGACCAAGAGCAGAAGGGTCATTAAGGTTCTGTAGCATCTGAATAAGACCAATAAGAGTTCCAATCATACCAAATGCAGGGAATAACTCCCCTAAGGCTTCCCAGACAGAAACTTCTGTTGATAAATCCTGGTCTATTTTCATTAAAGCTGTATCAGCATTACTTTTTATCTCCTCTATATCCTGACCATCAATAAGCATTCTCATAAGATTTCCAAAAAAAGGATCTCTTGAGTAGTACTCATCAATATCTGACTCTAAAGCAAGTATTCCATCTCTTCTAGCCTTATTTGCCACATTAACAAGATAATCAACAAGCTCAACAGGATCAGGCAATCCAGGATTAAAGGCTTTTCCTATAGCTTTTAATCCTGTTAGAAAATCTTTCATTGGAAATGACGTTAACGTAGCTGCAAAACCACCTCCAACAGTGATTAAAAGAGACGGAATATTTACAAAAGCTAAAGGACTACCACCTATTGCAATGGAAACAACAATAAGAAGAATAGCAGCAATTAAACCAATTAACGTAGATATTTCCATGATTCACTCTTCCCGCCTTTTATATTTTTATCTACCCTTTTCTGTGTACTTTTCTTAACATTCTATGCTGTTCTTTCTGTATAAATTTTAGAATTGTATTTCTTGCGTTTTTATCTATATTTTGAAATTGAACGCCGTAACATTCATTATCGTTTTCTTCTGTTATGTTTTTTAATATTGCTTCTGCTACTATCTTCTCCCCTTCAAGTTCAAAACTTAAAACTAAATCCATTCCAATGTTTAAATTTTCTTCTTTGGCTTCTTTTTTTCTAATACAGAATTTTGCTCCTTGAGTAGATATATCTGCAAGTTTTGTATATATATGATGCTCTTTTCCATCTTTTGTTAGGTACTTTACTTCTACAGGTTTAGAAACTTTTACTCTTACTTCTTTTCTTCTTTGAATTCTTTCTAAGTTAAAAGTATGAGGTATCTTGACAATGTATTTACCGTCTTCTTCAAAGATATCCTCAACAGTTTCTTCAAAGGTGTACATACCATCTTCAGTTCTTAGAAACCTAATTCTAACTTTATCCCCTAGTTTAAAAGGAAAAGGAGGCTTTTGATCTATAAGATACCAATATGTATATTTCTCATCTTTATCATAAAGAGCCACCGGAAATATTTTTCCTTTTCCAGCAATAAGATTTCCTGTTTGAAAAAGCTCTATATCTTTTGTAGATATTAAAGGAAGCCCTTCAGGAACCTCATCAAATCCAAGCTTCCTTCTTATATCTCTAATTAAATGTTCATCAAAGTTAGGATTGTCTTCTATATACTTTTGGATAACTTTTTCAAATGGAGCTTTGTATTCTAAAACTAAAAAAGGCTCTCTTTCTACTTCTTGAGCATACTCCCAAAGTATTTCTGCTTCTTTCTCTGTTAGTCCTAAAGCTTTTGCAGAATCTATAAACAGCTTTTTTCTGTTTCTTTCATGGAGAATATCTTTAACTTTTGAAGTTATTAGAATTGTTAATACTATTACTGAAAAACCTATAAAAACATAAAGCAGATGTTTAGGATTTACCCCTTCCTCAACTGTTTTTCTCCAAGCTTCTACAAGTATATTTACTCTCTGATCCAAAATCTATTCTCCCTTCTTTTAGATACAGTTTCTATTCGGAAATTTAATGACTGTCTGTTAACTCTTTTATTTTTTCTACAACTTCGTTTATAATCCAGTCTGGAGTAGAAGCCCCTGCTGAAACGCCAATGTTTTCTACTTCTTTAAACCATTCAGGATCAAGTTCATCGGCTTTCTCTATATGATAGGTGTTTGGATTTAAAGCCCTTGATATCTGAGCTAATCTATTTGTATTTCCACTGTGCTTTCCACCAATTATAATCATTATATCAACTGTAGGAGCTAATTTTTTTACCTCTTCCTGCCTCACAGATGTAGCATCACAGATTGTATTGAATATTTTTACTTCCTCTGCATTTTCAGCTATGTATCCAACAGCTTCTCTAAAGAAATCTTCGCTTTGGGTTGTCTGAGCAACAACTCCTATTTTATTTCTTTTTGGAAGTTTTCTAATAAGTTCTTCCATATTTGAAACAACAATTCCTTTTCCACCTGCTTCCTCTAAGTGTCCCAATATTCCTATAACTTCTGGATGTCCTTCTTCTCCAATTATAACAACATAATAACCCTCTTCTACTAGCTGTCTTACCTTTTCATGAACCTTTTTAACAAAAGGACATGTAGCGTCTATAATATTCACTCCTGCTTCCTGAAGTCTTCTTTCTTCTTTCGGAGGTACACCGTGGGAACGAATAAGAACAGTATCTCCTTCTTTTAATTGTTGCTCAGGGGATAATTGTCTTACATTTAAACCTTCAAGAAACTGGACAACCTGTTTGTTGTGGATTATAGGTCCATCTGTATAAGCTCCTCCTAGTTTTTTTCCTGCATCTATAGCTGCATCAACAGCTATTTTTACTCCAAAGCAAAATCCTGCACTTTCTGCAACTTTTATATTAGCCATCTTTTTCCTCCTTATAATGTTTTTATCTTTTCCATAATATAGTTTGATATTTCCTGATATTCTTTTCCCTCAATATTATCAATAATAATAGGTTTACCAATTTTTACACTAATAGGATATTTAAACAGCTTAGGAAAAGAAGAACCTACAGGAAAAACATCATCAGTTCCCTCTATTCTAACAGGAATAACAGGAACTTTTGTTTTTGCTACTAAAAGACCTACTCCACTTTGAGGTTTTCTAAACTGTTTTGGTTTTGCTCTGTGTCCTTCAGGAAATATACCTATACAGTATCCTTCTTTAAGTAACTGTGCTGCCTTTTTTAAAGCAGCAATATCTCTTTTGTTTCTCTTTACAGGTATTGCTCCTGCCTTTTTTATTATCCATCCTAAAACAGGTATCTTAAAAAGTTCTTCTTTTGCCATAAAGAAAATAGGTCTTGTGGATACTGTGTTTAAAACAAAAGGATCTAGATTACTTCTATGATTAGATGCGATAATACATCCGCCTTCTAGAGGAATGTTTTCTATACCTTCTACATTTATTTTTAAAAGTTTTTTAAAAACAGGTCTTACTTTAAAAAAAATCTCATATCCAAACTTTGAATACTCTGCCAATTCCTTATAACCTTACTGTTTTTGATTAACTATTATATAGAGATATATTTTTCTTTCAAATATTAACATCTCTTATAAGAACAGGCTTTTTTTGTAAAAAGTTATAAAACTTCTGAATATCTATAGAATTTTTAACAAAATAGATCCTGCCTCCTTTAGTATTTCCTTTTTCTTTAAGAGGAGAAAATCTGTAATAAAAATTTTTTGTAGAAACATATCCTACAGTGTAGTCAGGTTCGTCAGATATACAGTACTCAGCAATCATATCAGGGTATATAAGATTTTTTGTTGTTAAAGCCAAAGCATCCAACGTTCTTTCTGTATAACCATTTTTTAGAAGTTTTTTTAAAACTTTTTTTCTATCTAGGAAATCAACTGTAGTTGTTCTAATACCTCTATATCTGTCTAGTTCTATTCTCTCCCCTTTTTGGTTAACTATCATTGCTCCTCTCATATTTTCTTTATCTGGAGCTGCTCCAGTATGAACTTCTTCAATAAGTTTCCACAAAATATTTTTAGAAATACCTGTTTCTATGTGTAAAATCTCCACTGCTTTTTCATTTGCTTCTATATGGTTTGAAAAAGAAAAATTTTTTAATCTTAGTGTCTTATCAACTATGAGAGGTTTTTCTTCTATATTTTCAACTTTTATATTTATACTGTCAGGATTTTTTCTTCTAACCTTTTTATATATCTCCTCTAAAACAGTTTCTATCTCACTTTCTCTTACTATTCTCTCTGCACCTGAAAGATGTTTTCCTTTAAAAGAAGCTCTTGCCTTTATACTGTAGAGTTTTTCTTTCATCAGTACACAGGTACTTCTTTTCTTTCTATTTTATTTGTTGTGTAAGATATAACAATTTCATCATTATCTATAACAGAAACAGTAAATCCCCATCTTTTTGTAAAATATTTCCCAAACTCCATTATTGGAAACACTTTTGATATGCATCTTTCATCGTAATAAAAATCTTTTTCTTTGCACATATCTTTTTCAACAGAGCATTTAACATCTTTAAAATCTTTTATCTCTTCTGAGGAAATAACTTTTCCTGTTTGACAGTCTATTTTGTACCTAATAGCCTTTTCTAGAATGTCTCCTATATACAGATTAGGCTTTAGTCTGTTTAATCTTTCCACCTCATCTGGAGAACTATTTGAGGATATCCATACATGAGCAACTCCATCTCCAGCATCTAAAAGGTATAGAAAGTTATTGGTATATGGAAGTTTTACAGGCTCACTTTTTTTGATTTTTAGAATAAAAATTTTTCCATGTAAATATGACTCTTTTTCCTGTGCAAAAGAAGATAAAGTTAAAGCTATAAAGGCTATTGCAAAAAGAATAAATCTCATCTTAAACCTCCTTGACACCAAGAATAAAATTCTCTTTAATTCATTAATAAAATAAGAAAAAATGTAAAAAGTATTTAATTGAATAGCATAACACTAACTCTAAGCATACAAATAAGAAAAAAATCAGCAGTTAATAAACTACAAAAAGCCTCTAAAATATTCCAGCACTTTAAAAACTTAGTCTACATAACAGCTTTAGAATATTTTAGACGTACAAAAAACATAAAACCATTCCTATCTGTCAACTTTTTGGAAAAATACATAAAAGGAAAAGAGAAACTACCACTTGAGAATGAAAAAATAAGGGATGTGCAAATTCAGTTGATAAACCTGTGGCAAACACAAATTGGTTCTGATACAGTAAAAATGCTTGTTAATG
>JALWKR010000258.1:0-4956 GCA_027081375.1 Persephonella sp. | reverse complement strand
CAAAAATGCATTATTACACAATGGAAACAAATCCAAATATGATTGTAGATAAAAGAAAACTAAAAGGAAAAAGAAAATCAAACCATATAGTAGTCAGAATAGGAAAAGCCTTTGGAGCAGTAAGAATAAAAATACCAGAAGGAATAAACACAAACCATCTAAAACTAATCTGGAGAGAGGAAGAATATATAGATGTATTGATAAACTACGAACAACCTTTAGAGAACAGGCAATTAAACAAGGACAAGTTCATTTCCATAGACATAGGAATAAACAACTTTATATCAGCAGTATCAAATAAAGAAAATGTAAGAAGTTTCATAGTAAACGGAAAACCACTAAAAGCATTTAACCAGTGGGTAAACAAACTATCAGCAAAACTACAAAGTGAAGGAAAAGAAAAAGAACATAAACTACTTTGGAGATACAGAAATAAGAGAATAAATCAATTTTTTGCAAGCATAACAAATTTACTTGTTTCGTTAGCTTTAAAAGAGAATATAGGGACAATAGTAATATCAAAAGGATTAATGGAGGAATATCAAAAGAAATCAGAAAAAGGAAAGAGATTTAATCAAACATTTAGAACTATTCCATTTGGTAAATTTATACAAATGTTAAAATACAAATGTGATATAGCAGGTATAGATTTAAGAATAACAGAAGAAGAAAGCTATACATCAAAAACGTCGTCTATAAGTGGCAGTTTAGAGAAAAGAGAATTCAATGGAGAAAGGATAAAAAGAGGTCTTTTCAAAGACCATAAGACAGGAAAGGTTTACAATGCAGATTTGAACGGGGCTTTAAACATAGCAATCAAAGGATTAGGAAAGAAAATAAGAGAGCAGTTTTTAGAACTGCCCAACTGGTTAGACAAGTTATCAAGACCAATAAAACTCAATTTATTCAGCAAGTATTCGGCGAGTGTTTTAAAGGACATAGCCGATAGTAAATCCCTATCATCTGATAGGCGAAGGACACTTTCAGAAACATTTTGATAGGTTTTATTATGTTTTATAGCGTTTCTGAGGTGTCCTGTAGTTATTATTTTTAAGTATAATAGAAATTGCTTGATTAGTTCATCTACCAATAACAATCCCAAGAAGCTAAGTGATTGTTAAAATTATAATTTTGCTTAAAATAATATAAAACCTTTGAAAACAGGAGTTTATATTGGCTTACGAAGCTTTTGCAAGGAAATACAGACCTAAAACCTTTGATGAGATAGTAGGTCAGGAACCTATTGTAAGAACACTAAAGAATGCTATTGAGCTTGATAGATTTTCCCATGCCTACATATTTTCAGGTTCAAGGGGTCTAGGAAAAACAACAACAGCAAGAATTCTTACAAAATGCTTAAACTGTGGAAAAGGAATTACTTCTGAGCCTTGCGGCGTATGTGAAAACTGTCAGGAGATAGATAAAGGTTCTTTTCCTGATATGTATGAGATAGATGCAGCTTCTAATAGAGGAATAGATGATATAAGAGCGTTAAGGGAAAATGTTACATACGCTCCAATAAAAGGAAGATATAAGGTTTATATAATAGATGAAGCCCATATGCTAACAAGAGAAGCCTTTAATGCTTTATTAAAAACTTTAGAAGAACCACCTCCTAACAATGTGTTTATCCTTGCAACAACAGAGCTTCATAAAATACCTGACACTATAAAATCGAGATGTCAGACATTTATATTTAAACCTCCAACAGTAAAACAGATAAAAGAGTATCTAAGAAGGATTTTAGAAAAAGAAGGAATAGAGTACGAAGAAAAAGCTCTTGAACTAATAGCAGAAGCTAGTGCTGGGGGACTTAGAGATGCTGCAAGTCTTTTAGATCAGGCTGTTACATACGGAGGAGGAAAGGTAGATACAAAATCAACTGAAGAACTTCTAGGAGTAATACCTCAAAAGATAGTAGATAGATTTCTGCAACTTCTTAAGGAAAAGGATATTAAAACCCTTATAAAAGGATTAGAAAAACTTGATGCTGATGGATATGACTTAAACGTTTTATGGAAACAGGTTACAGATGAGATACATTCTGAGCTTATAAACGCTTCATTAGAAGGAAAGGGAAAATTTTTCTCAGAGGAGGATATAGAAGATCTTATATATATACAAAATATCTTTACAAAAGCTTTCTCTGAAGCAAAGAATTTCCCGAATCCTAAGCATATATACGAGCTTGCAGTACTTAAGCTTAAATACATAAAAAATCTTGTTTCTATTAAGGAGCTTCTTCAGGGAAATATTGAAGTATCTCCTCAAGAAACTCACACAAAAACAGATAAGAGACAGGAAGAAGAAAAACCTGTCTTCAACATTCAGAATGCTATCTTAAAAGCAGGAAAAGAGGCAGGTGGAATTGTTTCAGCAGCTTTGAAGAAGGCTAATATAAAAGAGACTGATAACGAGTTTGTGATACTTGTTGATAAAAGTTTAGTGGATATAATAGAGCAGAAGCTTGATATAATTTCTAAACATTTTCCAAAGCCTGTTAGAGTTGAAGGGATAGAACATAAAAAAGAGAAAAAACAGAAAAAAAGAGATGAAGCAGTTGATAAAGTTTTAGAACTTTTTAAAGGAAAAATAATCACTTACAAGGAGGAGTAGATGTTTAACTTTGGAAATCTTGGCGAGATGATGAAACAGCTAAAGAATATGCAGGAGAATATGGAAAAAGCTAAGGAAGAACTTAGGAATGAAAAGATTGTTGTTGAAGTTGGCGGTGGAATGGTAAAGCTTATAACAAACGGTATGGGAGAGGTTATAGACCTTGATATAGATAAAAGTATGTTAAATGAAGAGAACTATGAAGTTTTAAAGGAGCTTTTAATATCTGCTATAAATGAGGCTAACAGCCGTTCAAAAGAGGTTTTAGCTGAAAAAATGGCTAAAGCTACAGGACTTCCAACAAACCTTCCAGGAATGGGGAATTTATTCTAATGAAGCTAGATATTGTTCCTAAGATTTTAGAAGAGGCTGTTGAAAATATATCCCAATTTCCAGGATATGGGGAAAAGTCAGCAAAACATTTTATACTTAATCTTCTTCATATGCCAAGAGGCGAGGCTTTTGCTATTTTAAAAAATCTTTATGATGTTTTAGATAAAATACATCCATGTAAAGAATGTGGATTGTACACAGATAAAGAACTTTGTGATGTATGTGCTTCTGAGGATAGGGATAGATCAACAATATGTGTAGTAGAAGAGAGTTTTGATGCTTATGCTATAGAAAACACTGGTAAGTATAAAGGTTTGTACCATATTTTAGGGGGAAGACTTTCTCCCTTAGAAGGTATCACTCCAGACCAGCTAAATATAGATAAACTTTTAGAAAGAGTAGAAAAAGGAAATGTTAAAGAGGTTATACTTGCTACAAATCCAACAGTAGAAGGAGAGGCAACTGCTACATATATACACAACCTTTTAAAAGATAAAGATATAACTGTTTCCCGTATTGCATATGGTCTTCCCTTTGGAGCTACCCTTGAAAATGCAGATGATTTTACAATATCAAAAGCTTTAGAACATAAAACCCCTATCTAACCTTTCCTACAGCTAAAAAAACAGGATACTCTCTCTTTTTTCCTTCCCTTTCTTTTTCTATTGTATAGATATTGTCTATATAAACCAGCTCTACACTCTCTTTTTCAAACCATCTTTTTACTTCATCAAAATCAAAACCAAAATGCTTAACATCAGTGTTGTCTGAGTGGAATGTTCCATCTTCTTTGTAAAGGTCTACAATAGCAATATACCCTTTAGGTTTTAAGAACTCTTTAAACCTAGATATAGCTTTTTCTGGGTCATCTATATGATGCATTGTCATTGCATTAAAAATTAAGTCAAAATCTTTTTCTTCAAAGTCTTCTTTAAGAATGTCTTTTTTGTAATACCTGATATTCTCTATCCCAATCTCTTTAATCTTTTTCCCTAAAACCTCTAACATTCCAGTTGAAAGATCTGTCCCAACAATCTCTTTTACATAAGGAGAAAGATAAACAGCTGTGTTTCCTGTCCCAATTCCAACATCTAAAACCTTCCAGTTTTTATCAATAGGTAATACAGAAACTAGTTTTTCAATAATCTTTTTAGACCTCTCTAACTTGTCAGGGGTATCGTATCTGTAAGCTACTTCATCAAATCTTTTTCCTATATCAATCATCTATCATGTACTCCTTTAATGTAATAAAATGAGCTTTTGAATATTTACATACAGGACATCTCCAATTATCAGGAAGTTTTTCAAAAGGGATCCCTGGAGAAATCATCCTCAAGGGATCTCCTTTAGATGGATCATAGATATATCCACAAATTCTGCACTTTCTTTTCCCAGTGTCTATGTTTTTAAAAACAACTTTTTCTCTCATATCTGCACCTTTTAAACAAGTCCATACTCAACTAAAAGCTCTGCAATCTGAACTGCATTTGTTGCAGCTCCTTTTCTAAGGTTGTCTGCCACAACCCACATAGCAAGACCGTTATCAAAAGAAAAATCTTTTCTTATTCTTCCAACAAAGACCTCATCTTTTCCAGCAGCTTCTATAGGCATAGGGTATAGATTGTTGTGAGGATCATCTTCAAGAATAATACCAGGAGCTTCCTTTAGTATCTCTCTTGCTTCCTCAGGAGTAATAGGTTCTTCTGTTTCTATAACAATACTTTCACTATGTCCATAAAAAACAGGAACCCTTACACATGTTGGAGAAACTTTTATATCAGGAGCATGCATTATTTTTCTTGTCTCATTTACCATTTTCATCTCTTCTTTTGTGTAATCATTGTCTAAAAACACATCAATATGTGGAATAACGTTAAAAGCTATATGCTGAGGAAGAGCTTCAGGATAGTAGTATTTACCTTCAAAGTATGCTTTTGTTTCTTCTTCTAAATCTCTGATAGCTTTTGCTCCTGCTCCTGATACAGCCTGATATGTTGAAACAATAAC
>JALWKR010000257.1 GCA_027081375.1 Persephonella sp. | reverse complement strand
ATGCAATCAGGGTCGACAGATAGGTGGTGTAGGGCTGCATGGCATATGCCAAATCTATTTTATATTTTTAAATTTTTTAAAAAAAAAAAAAAATGAAAACTTCTAGGAGGGAACTAAAATGTATCTTTTTAAATCTTTTTTTATACTACTATTACTTTTTTCTTTGAACCTGTCTGTGTATGCTCAAAAACCTGAATACTATATCAATAAAAAAGTTCAGGAAATTGTTAAACTTGGAACAAAGAAAGTCGGAGATTTTACTGTAGTAGCAATTCCTATTCCATATAAACTTACTTTGATTAGTACCTATTATAACTATAAATCCCAAGGATTATCAGACGACGAAATAATAAATAAGCTTCGCAAAGAATATAGAGAATGGAAAAAAACAGGAATGCCCTTTGTTGTGGTTTTTATATATACAGGAAATAAAGAAAATACAGGAGTAGTGGTTCCATCTAATCTTAAAAATCATTTATATCTAGAAAATAATTATGGAATTATTGGCAAGGTAAAATTTCAAAAAGTTCCAATAAAAAGGGCATTAAATAAAAATAATAAAAAAGTTATATTAAATCTTATCTTTAGCACAATAGATGAAAATGGAAGATTTTTATTAAGTGGAAATAGAATAACACTGCATATTAAAGATATACTACCTGTGAGTAGAGATATAAAAATCAGCTATCCATATCCATGTAGAATTGATTTTAGCGATGCACCCCCTGAAGTTAAATATATTATTCAAAAAGTTGTTGGTTTAAACTAAAGGAGGAAGAGTTTAAGACTCTTCCTCTCTCACTTCAACACCAAGTCTATGAGCTTCTAGACCTTCAGCTGTTGCAAGTGTTTTTGCATATTTCTTAACTCTGTTAAATCCTTCTTTGTTGACATATATAACAGATGAACGTTTTATAAAGTCATAAACTCCTAGAGGAGAAGAAAATCTAGCAGCTCTTCCTGTAGGGAGTACGTGATTTGGTCCTAAGACATAATCTCCTAAAGGTTCTGTTGAATACTCTCCAAGGAATATTGCTCCTGCATGTTTTATTTTTTCCAGTAAATCCCACGGATTTCTTGTTACAACCTCAAGATGTTCTGGAGCTATATAATTTGAAACCTCTACAGCATCATCAAGGTTTTCAACGATAAAGATATGTCCGTAATTTTCTAAAGATTTTTTTGCAATACTTTCTCTAGAAAAGTTTACTAGATATTTTGTATATAAAATATCTACAACCTCTCTAGAAAGTTTTTCTGATGTTGTTACTAGTATTGCTGCAGCAAGCTCATCATGTTCAGCCTGAGAAAGAAGGTCTGCAGCTACCCATTCTGGCCTAGCTGTTTCATCTGCTATCACAAGTATCTCAGAAGGACCTGCAATAGAATCTATATCTACAGCTCCATAAACGTTTTTCTTTGCTAAAGCTACAAATATATTTCCTGGTCCAACAATCTTATCTACCTTTTTAACTGTTTCTGTTCCAAATGCCATTGCTGCTATAGCCTGTGCTCCACCTATTCTGTAAACAGTTTCTATTCCGCATATAAAAGCTGCTGCTAGAGTGTATTTATTTGGATTTGGAGAACACATAACAATCTCTTTAACCCCTGCAACAACTGCAGGTATTGCATTCATTATCACAGATGAAGGATAAGCTGCTTTTCCACCAGGGACATAGAGCCCAGCTCTTTCTATTGGAATGACTTTCTGTCCTAGTATCATCCCTTCTTCTTCAAGAAAGTATGACTTTTCTATCTGTGCTTCGTGAAACTTCCTTACCCTCTCAGCTGCAATTTCCAAAGACCATCTAACATCTTCTTCTATCTCTTCATAAGCTTTTTCTAGCTCTTTAAAAGGAACAATAAGTTCCTCAGGAGTTAGCTTAACTCTATCAAACTTTTCTGTATATTCTAAAACAGCTTCATCTCCTCTTTCTTTTACATTTTTTATTATCTCTTTAACAGCATTTTCAAACTGCTCAACTTCCATCTCACTTCTTTTTATCAGTTTGTTTAGGTCTTTATTTTCTTTTATTAGTTTTCCTCTTAAATCTACAATCTTCATTTTTATCTCCTGATGATATGTATGAATAATTGAATAAATTTAAAACAGAAACAATCTAAGTTTCAACTTTTTGTTTATTGAAAGAAGCTATTAACTGAGGTTTTTAGAAATATCTATCGGAATAAACTGGAAGATAGCTTTTAATAAAACAACAAAACTTTTATAAATGTTTTTCTTTTGTTAAAAAATAAAAAAATCCTAAAAAAAATATTCCTACTAGTGTAACCGCTAATACTAAAAACAATAAATAGCTTTCAAGGGTCATCTTTTTCTCCTCCGAATGCTACAAGTAAAGCTCCAATTAGTATTGAAATAAAAAAGCCAAATACAGCTATTAGAAATAATTTAGTGTTTACTTAAGCCTTTTACAAAATCTTTGTTGAAATAAATTCTTAATAGCTCAAATTTTATAACTCGTTGTAATATATTAGTTTTATTTCTTCTGGAGGTTTTTCATGGATAAAATAATTATACATGGGGCAAGGCAGCATAAT
>JALWKR010000256.1 GCA_027081375.1 Persephonella sp. | reverse complement strand
AGGTTTACTTAGTTAAAAGTCAGATAAAAGAGCTTTCTGCAGATTATCAAAACAGCTTACAAAAACTATCTTCTTTAGCAGGTTTCAAAGTTACTTCTGTTGATGGAAACTTTTTTGAGATTGAAGACATAAAAGCTTTATCTATAGAAGATATACCAGCTGTAAAGAGATACGATTTTCTTATAAAGTCTTTAAAAGAAAATATAAAAAGACAGAAAGCCCTTGCAAAACCTCAAATCTCTGTTGGTTTAACAGTGGGAGAAGATGAAGCAGACTTAGGAAAATATGAGTTTGGATTTATGGTTTCTTCCACAATTCCTGCCTTTTATAGAAGACAGGGAGAAATCTTTTCTCTATCTGCTGAAAAAAATAGAATAATTCAGGAGAAAAAACAGAAAATTCTTGAGCTTTCTTCAAGATTAGAAAGTATAAAGAGAAAAATAGACGTCCTAAAAGAAATCCTTAACTCTCTTGATAAAGACACAATCCCAAAGGTTAAAAAAGCCCTTGATATAGCTTCAACAAGCTTTAAAAACGGGGCTATTTCCTTCTTTGAATACTCTTCAATAAGAAAAGAGTACTTTGATGCTCTTAACTACAAGCTGAGGATAGTAAACCAGCTCCACTCCCTAACAGGAGACTTTATTTCTATAGGAGGTTATAAGAAATGAGAAATATACTTTTATTTTTCCTTCTAATAAGCTTGATTGTTTTTGCAGAAGAGGAAAATATAGTATCAGAGGGTAATGAAATACCCCCTTCTATTCAAAAAAGTCTTGGAATTAAAACAGAGAAGCTAAAAGAAAGGGAAATTCCTATTGTTAAAAAATATCCTGCAGTTGTAAAAGATGACCTAACACTTTCAGAAGATATTTACTCCCCTTTAGAAGGGTTAGTAAAAAAACTCTTTGTTAAAGAAGGAGATAGAGTAAAAAAAGGACAAAAGCTTGCTTATGTGTACTCCCCAGAGATTGCAAAATTGATAACCCAGATAAAGCAGGCAGAAGCCTTAGTATCAAACTACAGAGAACTTTACGAGAATGAAAAAGCTCTATATCAGAAAAAGGTTATCTCCTACTCAAGATACTTTAATGCAAAAATCCAGTATAAAAATGCCCTTGCAAAACTAAATGCCTTAAAAAAACAGCTAAGTATATATGGAGAAGTAGAAAAAGGATACCTTGTTTTAAAGAGTCATATAGACGGCTATATTGCACATCAGGAAGTTGTACTAGGAGACAGTGTAGGGCTTGATAAAAAGCTTTTTAAAATACATGCCCATGATAGAGTTTGGACTGTGGCTTTTATTCCTGTGGAAGATACAACCCTTATAAGAAAGGGAGAAAAAGCTACTGTTATATCTCCTATTGGAAAAGCTCAGGGAGTTGTTGATTACATAGGTCATTATGTAGACAAGGAAACCAAAAGAGTTCCTGTAAGGATAATAACAGACAACTCAAAAGACATTTTAAAACCAGGAATGTTTGTAAATGTAAAAATCTCTTTAGGTAGTCTAAAAGGTCTCTTTATTCCTGCTTCAGCAGTTGCTTTAACAGATGAGGGTAGCTTTGTATTTAAAAAGGAAGGAAATTCTTTTGAAGCTGTAAAGGTAAAACTTGGAAAAAGGATGAATGGGCTTTATCAGGTTCTCTCAGGAGTTAAAGAAGGAGATGAGATAGTAGTAAAAGGAACTGTTTATCTAAAAGCTAAATTCTTTGGAGAGGCTGAGGAGTAATCATGAATGTTTTTCTCTTTTCTCAAGCCAGTTTAAAAATTTTGGCATCCAAAGAGGTAGTGTGGCAAAAGTTAAAACCATCAATATTAGCATTATTAATATTGAAAGAAGTAAATTATCCATTTTCATCCTCTCCTTTTTTCCATATTACTGCTGTTATTAAAATTAATCCTATAAATAAAGTTAGCAAAAATAAAAATGTTCCTAAAAGTAAAAAGCTTTCTTTAGGATTTGGAGATGGATTTTTAACATACCCTTTAAGCAAATCCCCTAAATATGTTAGAACCAGTATAAATAAAACTCCAAAGCCTCTTCTTATTTCTCTAAGTTCTTCATATTTAATCTCTTTCATAAAGAATATACTAACATAATGGAGGATAATAATGGTATCAAAGATACTTCAATATAGATTGTTAGTTATTTTTGCCCTTATAGGATTGATAGGCTATGGATATTACTCTTTTAAAACAATTCCTGTGGATACCTTTCCAGACCCAACACCACTGCAGGTAAATATTTACACAGAAGCTCCAGGATACTCTGCTGAGGAGGTGGAAGCCCTTATTACAAAGAAGATAGAGACTGTTATGTCAGGAATAAAAGACGTAGAAAAAGTTAGAAGTGAAAGTATCCCTGGGCTTTCCTACGTTTCTATTTTCTTCAAAGATGGTACAGATATATACTTTGACAGAAGACTTGTAATGGAAAAACTGCCAGAAGCCCAGAGTCAGCTTCCAGAGGGAATTGTTCCGATAATGGGACCTAACACATCTGGACTTGGAAATGTACTTCTATATGCTATTGTTGACGAAACAGGAAAATACTCATTAACAGACCTTAAATCTATTCAGGAGTGGACAGTAAGACCTCTTATAAAGTCTATTCAGGGAGTTGAAGATATTGTCCAGTGGGGACCAGAAAAGGCTTTTCTTGTAAAACCTAATGTAGAAAAGCTTTTAAAGTATAGGATTACCCTTGACAATGTGTTTGAAGCTATTGAGAAAAACGGAGGTCTTGCAGGGGGAGGATACACAAAAACCCCTGAAGGAGACCTTGTTATAAGAACAGTATCTAGTATAACTTCCACAAAACAGATTGAAAATATTCCAGTTAAGGTGATAGATGGACAGGTTATAAAGGTAAAAGATATTGCTTATGTAGAAGAAGGAGAAGTTCCCCAGAGAAGAGGAGCATTTACTTTAAATGGTACAGAGATACAGGGAAATATTGTTTTAAAAAGAGTGGGAACAAATACACAGGAACTTGTTGAAAAAATAAAAAAAGAGATAGAAAGGATTAATAAAGAGGTTCTTCCTGAAGGGGTTAAAATAAAACTTCTTTATGACCAATCTTATTTAACAAAAAAAGCTTTATCAACAATAGAAAGAGCCCTCTTAGAAGGTATTATTCTTGTTTCTATAGCTATGATCCTGTTTTTAGGAAATATAAGAGCTGCTGTTCTTGTTATTCTCTCAATTCCTTTTACTCTTTTAATCTCATTTATTCTTATGAAACATTTTGGACTAACTGCTAATCTTATGTCCCTTGGTGGTCTTGCAATTGGTTTAGGACTGTTCGCAGATGCTACAGTTGTTGTTATTGAGAATATTTTTAGACATCTAAGTCATAGCTCAGATACAGAAAAGCTCTCAAAACTTGAAATAATAAAACTTTCTGTTGAGGAAATAGTAAGACCTGTCACTTTTGCAATTTTAATCATAATGGTTGTTTTCCTTCCAATATTTAGCTTTGAGTCTGTGGAAGGAAAGTATTTTAAGCCTCTTGCGATTACTATAATATTTGCCCTTGCATCATCTTTATTTGTTGCTCTTATTGCAATGCCAGTGCTTGCTTACTTTGGATTAAAATCTGGAAAAGAGACAACTATTGTTATGGAACTAATACAAAAGGCTTACAGCAAACTCCTTAAAGGAGCGATGAAAATTGGCTGGGCATTGCTGATAGCTACAGTTGTTTTATTTGCAGGAAGTTTATATCTTCTTACAAAAATAGGAACAGAGTTTACTCCTGAACTTGATGAAGGAGCAGTTCTTATAGAAACATACCTTGACCCTAATATATCTTTAGATGAAGCAGAAAAAATAGCTCAGTTTATTGAGAAAAAAGCAAAACAGTTTCCTGAAGTAACAAACGCTTTTTCAACAATAGGAAGAGCAGAAAAAGGAGAAGTTCAGGATGTTAACTATATAGAAACATGGATACTTTTAAAACCTTACGATCAGTGGAAACAGTTTAAAAACAGAAAAGAGTTTGAAGATGCTTTAAGAGAAGAGCTAAAAGACCTGCCTGTTGCAGGACTTATATTTACACAGCCAATAGCAATGAGAGTGGAAGAGCTCCTTTCTGGGGTTAAAGCAACTGTTGCTATAAAAGTATTTGGAGATGATTTAAACAAGATAAACGAACTGGCATATAAGATTGAGGAGATAGCAAAAAACACCAAAGGTTCTAAAGATGTTGAAACAGAAGCTCAAACAGGAAAACTTCAGCTTCAAATAATACCTAAATATAACGTCCTTTATAAATACGGCTTTAATGTAGAGGATATTCTCTCCCTTGTTGAAAAATATATGGCAGGAGTAGAAGTAAATGAGCTAAGGAAAGGTCTGATAAGCTTTCCTATATTTGTAAAACTTCCAGACAGCACCCTTAACGACATAGAAAAGATAAAGAATATACCTTTCTACAAAAAAGATGATGGAACCCTACTTAGACTTAAAGATGTGGCAGAGGTAAAAATAGTCCCAGGATTTTTCAAAATAAGACATGAAAACGGACTTAGATATGCTCTTGTCCAGCTAAATATAGAAGGTAGAGACTTAGGTAGCTTTATAAAAGAGCTTAGGGAAAATATACACAAAAATATACAGTTTCCAGAGGGATACTTTGTTAGATTTGCAGGACAGTTTGAAAATCAAGAAAGGGCTATGAAAAAGCTGTCAATAGTAGTACCAGTGGCTATTTTACTTATATTTTTACTTCTTTACATAAACTACAACTCAATAAAAGACTCTCTTCTTATTATGCTAAATGTTCCTTTTGCAACAATTGGAGGTATTATAGCTCTTTATCTTTCAGGGTTTAACCTATCTGTCCCTGCTGCAATAGGATTTATAGCTGTTTTCGGTATAGCTACCCTTAACGGAGTTGTTCTAGTCTCTTATATCAGACAGATGATTGATGAAGGATTTGATATAGATAAAGCTATAGAAAAGGCTACCCGTTTAAGACTTAGACCTATCCTGATAACTGCAACGGCAGCTTCATTAGGTCTTGTTCCAATACTGTTTATTAATGACATAGGCTCGGAGATACAAAAACCAATAGCAGTGGTTGTTATAGGAGGAATATTTACATCTACATTTTTAACCCTTGTTTTATTACCTGTTGTTTATAAGTTTGTTTACAGCTTTGGCAAACGATGATTTAGATTATTTTCTTTAAAAAAATGAATATATTATAATCTTTGAAACTTCTTAGAGGAGGCAGGTTGTATGTTTAATGAAGAGCAATTTTTTAAAGATGACAAGCTTGTAATAGGAGATAGAGAGTTTACATCAAGATTAATTGTTGGTTCAGGAAAATATAAAGATTTTGAAGAAACTGCAAAGGCAACAGAAGCATCTGGTGCTGAAATGATAACAGTTGCTGTAAGAAGAGTAAATATAACTGACCCAAGTAAACCAAATCTCCTTGATTATATAGACACTTCAAAAGTAATGATACTTCCAAATACTGCAGGTTGTTATACAGCTGAAGAGGCTGTTTTAACAGCTAAACTTGCAAGAGAAGCTCTTGGACATGGATTTGTAAAACTTGAAGTTATTGGAGACCAGAAAACTCTATATCCAGATATGATAGAGACATTAAAAGCAGCTGAAATCCTTGTAAAAGAAGGATTTACTGTTCTTCCTTATATTACAGATGATCCTGTGATGGCTAAAAAGTTTGAAGAGATTGGCTGTGCTGCTGTTATGCCTCTTGCTGCTCCAATAGGTTCAGGTCTTGGTCTTCAAAATCCATACAACATTCTTTTCATAAAAGAGGCAGTTAACGTTCCTGTTATTGTTGATGCAGGAATAGGAACAGCTTCAGATGCAGCTATTGTTATGGAACTTGGAGTAGACGGTGTTCTTATGAACACAGCTATTGCACAGGCAAAAGACCCTATAAAGATGGCTGTTGCTATGAAATATGCAGTTAGAGCAGGAAGACTTGCATATCTTGCAGGAAGAATTCCAAAGAAAATGTACGCTTCGGCATCTTCTCCAATGGAAGGAATAATAGGAAGATAATGGCTGTTATTATAATTCCAGCAAGAAAAGGCTCCACTAGACTAAAAAACAAGCTTCTCCTTCAGGTGAAGGGGAAGCCTGTTATCTACTGGACTGCTGAAAACGCATCAAAAGTAAGAAATGTAGATAAAGTTATTGTTGCAACTGATAGCAGGGAGATAGCAGACATTTTCAAAAATGAAAAAAAGATAGAAGCTGTTTTAACCCCTTCAGATTTAAAAAGCGGAAGTGATAGAGTCGCATATGTGGCAAAAGAATTAAATGAAGAAAAAATTATTAATGTTCAGGGAGATGAACCTCTTTTAGACCCAGAGGATATTGAAAAGGTTGTTGATGGTCTTGAAGAATCTCCTATTACTACCCTCTCTTTTCCTATCAAAAACGAAGAGGATTATCTTAATCCAAATGTTGTTAAGGTTGTTTTAGACAAAAACAGATATGCTCTTTACTTTTCAAGAAGCCCAATTCCTTTCTACAGAGATATAGATTTTTCTCAGATGATTTCCTCTTTTGAAAATCCTGTTCAAAAGCATATAGGGGTTTATGGATACAGAAAAGATGTACTTATGGATTTTGCGTATAGATTAAAGCCTTCTTATCTGGAAGAAATAGAAAAGCTAGAGCAACTTAGACTTTTATATAACGGTTACAAAATCAAAGTTTTTCAGGCTAAAAAGGATACTCTAGGTATAGACACAAAAGAAGATTTTGAAAGGTTCTGTCAGTTAGTTGATTATAAAGGCTAATCTGCTTTCAATTCTAAAAACAATCTTTAAAACCTCAAAACAGTATGAGCTACTTTGTAGATATTATGGAACTTTTGTCTATACTTGAAATATTAGTTCTTTGACAAGGTGAAAAAATGAAAAAGTTTCTCTTTGCATTTCTGCTAGTTATATCTTTTTCATTTGCATCAGAAATAAAGTGGTATTCTTTTGAAGAAGGATTAAAAAAAGCTCAGAAAGAGAATAAGCTCATTTTAATGGATATTTACGCCCAGTGGTGCCACTGGTGTAATGTTATAGAGAACACAACATACAGGGATAAATCAGTTATTTCTATTATAGAAAAAAACTACATTCCTGTTAGAGTTGATGCAGAGAAGTATCCTGACATTAACAAAAAATACAATCAAGGAGGTTTACCTACAACAGTTATTCTAACTTCAAAAGGAGAAATCCTGTGGGGCTCAGGAAGATATATATCTCCTGAAGATATGGTAAAACTACTAAAATACTTTATTTCCTTACCTGATAAGGAGATAAAACAGATAGCTGAAAGAAATAAACTTAGAAAAGAAGCTTTCTTAAAAAGGTTCTCAAAAAAGATAAGAAAAAAACAGATAGATCACAAAGTTATAAAAAAAACTTTTAGATATGTGGATTTAAAGTTTGATGAAGAGTATGGAGGATTTATAGGAGCTCCAAAGTTTCCAATAGATGAACTTCCTTACTTTTTAATGCTTTATGCTCTTTTTGATAATGATATAGCCTATAAAATGGTTAAAAAAACGTTAGATGGATACAGCAGGATTATAGACCCAGTTGAAGGAGGGATTTATAGATATTCAACTACAGAATACTGGACACACCCTCACTATGAAAAACTTTTAAAAGATCAGGGAGAGATAACTATACTGTTTTTTAATGGATACTCTTTTACACAGGATAAAAAATATAAAGAGTATGCACTATCTTTAGTAGATTTTGCGTTAAATAAACTTTATGATCCTGAGAAAAACCTTTTTTATAACTCCCAAGGTGCAGACATTGTTGATGAGCACGGAACAATACTAATGTCAGGAGAGGAATTTTTTCCAAAGGGAAAAGAAGAGAGAGAAACAGTTGTGTCTATTTTAGGATATGGTCCGAACATTGAAAAATCCATATACTTCTCAACAAACGCTCTTATGTCAAATGCCCTTTTTTACGCTTATGCTTATACAGAAGAAGAGAAGTATAAAGATATAGCTCTAAAAACTTTAGAAAGTGTTCTAAAGAACGGTTTAACAGAAGAGGGAGTTAAATATGCTCCAGATATAAAGAAATATTACCTTCATACGCAGGTGTATACCTTAGAAGCTGTTTTAACTGCATATCAGATAACAGGAAATATCTTTTATCTAGAAACTGCTAAAAAGCTTGTAGACATTCTCCTAAAAAAATACTATTCCCATAAAACAAAAATATTTACAGACAAAGATAATGTAGGACTGAGTTTTGATCATATATCTTTCGTAGATGATCTTATAAATCTAAACTACAGAGTTTCTAAACAGCTTTATAAACTTTCTCTTTTTACAGGGGAAAATCGTTTTAAAGAGATAGCAGATGAAACAATAAAAAGACTTCCAGCTAAGGCAAATCTAAGTGTAGCTTTAGCTTACTATCTTTACCTTAATCCTCCTTTAGCTCTTCATGTAATAGGAAATAGCGTTAATACAAACATAAAAACTTTTAAAGTTTTTCCTTTTTGGGCTTTTTCTCATTTTATTCCTTTAAAAGATAAAGAAAGAATTAAAAATCTTGGATATAAAGCAGAAAAAGGGATATTCATATGCAACCCTGTAGTTTGTTTTAAAAGGATTGATGAAAAAGATAACTTTCAAAAGGAAGTTTTTAATATTCTAAAGAGCTATAGAGAAATGAAAGAGGGGATTTAACCCCTCTTTTTATTATTCAATGTTTTCAGGAACAATATGAACTTTGATAGTTTCGCTAACTTCAGGGTGAAGTCTAATAACAATGTTATAAGCTCCTATATTTCTAATAGGACTTCTAAGCATTATTTTTTTCTTGTCTACTTCAATTCCTTTTTCTTTTAAAGCTTCAGCAATGTCAGAAGTAGTTACTGAACCATAAAGTTTTCCTGTTGTTCCAACAGGTTTTTTAATCTCTATTTCAAGACCTTTAAGCTTTTCAGCTATTTCAAGAGCTTTTTGTTTTTCTCTCTCTAGTTTTCTAGATTTTTGTCTTAAGACTTCCTGTATCATTTTGATATTGCTATCTGTAGCCTCATAAGCTAAACCTTTAGGAATTAGATAGTTCCTAGCAAATCCTCTTTTAACTTCTATAATATCTCCAATAGTTCCCCAACCTTCTACATCTTTAGCAAGTATAACCTTCATTTACTCTCAACCTCCTACATTATTACGTAAGGTAAAAGTGCAAGTTGTCTTGCTCTTTTAATTTCAACTGTAAGTTTTCTCTGATGTTTTCCACATGTACCAGAAATTCTTCTAGGAATAATTTTTCCTCTTTCAGAGATAAACTGTTTTAACATTTCAACATCTTTATAGTTAGGCTCTTTTCCTTCAGCACAGAATTTGCAGTATTTCTTCCTTTTTTGGAAGAAAGGTCTATTTTGAGTAGTTGGTGACTTAGCCACTTTTATATACCTCCTTTAGTTTCTAAAATTTTAAAATGGTACATCTTCATCAGAAGTGAAATCTTCTGTATCACTAAAATCTATAGCAGGTTCCTCAGGTGCAGAAGCCTGTTTTTCGGCTCTTGCAGTAGAAAGCATATTTACCTTATCAGCAACAATTTTTATTTTACTTCTTTTTTCCCCTGATGGAGTTTCCCACTTATCCTGTCTAAGTTGTCCTTCAACTAAAACCTGTGTTCCTTTATTTAACTGTTTTCCTAATCTTTCTGCAAGATATCCAAAAGCTTCTACATCAAAAAAGTATGTCTCTTCTTTCCAATCAGAGCTATCTTTTGTTTTATAAGCTCTGTTTACAGCTAAAGTAAAAGTAGTTACCTGAGTTCCACTTGGTAAAAATCTTATCTCAGGGTCTCTTGTAAGTCTTCCAATTAAAAAAACTTTGTTTAACATAGTAAACTCCTTAAATTATGCAGATTCTGCTGAACCTGCAGTTTCAGCTGGAGCCTCCTGTTTTTCCTCTTTCTTTGGAGGTTTAATTTTAAAGTTTAAAAATCTAATAACATCTTCATCTAATCTTAAGTTGTACTCTAACTTTCCAGG
Source organism: Persephonella sp. (assembly GCA_027081375.1). GTDB lineage: Bacteria > Aquificota > Aquificia > Aquificales > Hydrogenothermaceae > JAADDV01. The sequence goes on along the minus strand of JALWKR010000256.1, from coordinate 948 downwards.
AAGTTCAGAGTTATCTGTTTTAAAGTTTAAGATAAAGTAATATCCATTATTGAACTTCTGAATAGGGTAAGCTAAAGTTCTTCTTCCCCATTTTTCCTCGTGGTAGATTTCTCCACCGTTTGATGTGATTAAATTTTTAATTTGCTCCACTTTTGAAGCCATTTCTTCCTCAGTCATGGTAGGCTTCAAAACAAAAACTAACTCATAATGACGCATACGCAATACCTCCTTTTGGATGATTTTTAATAAAATCAGCCTTCCCCTTAAAGTAGGAGAAAGCAAGGATTTTATACTATTTTTTTGTTACAAAAATTCATAGATTTATCAACACCATATTTTAACACATTAAGAACACACTCAGCTGCTTCAGAAATTACTTTTTCTGCTAAAATCTGTTCATTTTTTGAGAATGGAGAGAGAACATAATCAGCTACCTGTTCTTTTCTTTCAGGTCTTCCAATACCTATTTTCAGACGAGGAAAATCTTCTGTTTTAATATTTTCTATTATTGATTTAATTCCCCTGTGACCACCACTAGAACCTTTTTTTCGTAATCTGATTGTTCCAAGAGGAAGATCAAGATCATCATAAATTATAAGAATTTCTTCTGGTTTTATGTTTAAATCTTCAATGAGATTTTTAACAGCAACACCGCTGTTGTTCATATATGTTTGGGGTTTAACAAGGATAACATCGTGATCAGGACATTCTACTATATGAGAAAAACAGCACTCTTTTATTTTTTTAGGGCATTTTAATAAAGAAGCCACAACGTCAACCACCATAAAGCCGACGTTGTGGCGGGTTTTTTCATATTGTTTTCCAGGGTTACCTAACCCAATAACAGCTTTTATCATTCTTTAGTTTCTTCTACAGCCTCTTCAGGAACTTCTTCTTCAGTAACAGCTTCAACTTCTGGTTCTAGAACAACTGCTACAACCTCATCAG
>JALWKR010000255.1 GCA_027081375.1 Persephonella sp. | reverse complement strand
CTAGATATATAACTAAAGTATCTTTTGAAATACTGGTCTTTTCTTATTCTTTCTTTTTCAAGTTTAATAGCTTCTTCAAAAGATTTATCTTCATAACCTCTTCTTACACTCATCCAGTAGTGAGAATAAGCCCTATCTACTGGATTTCTAAACATAAATATAAGTTTTACATTTTTGCCTATATCTTTGTAAATTCTTTGTGGAACATAATCGAAAAAAATATATTCAGGATCTATTTCTCCTAAAATTTGTTTTTCAGTACAGTTAGAAAAATATCTTTTTATGTAAAATTCTAATCCTTTTTTATATTTTTCATTGTCTTGGAAAAACTTTGTTTCTTTTTCTTCTGGTAAACATATTTTAGGATGCTGAATAAGTATATCGTGTAAAGTTGTTGTTCCTGATTTTTGAGCTCCAACACAAAAAAAGCTAGGTAATTTCATTTATTTCCTCTCTTAGTATATTTTCTATCTCTTCTAATGTAGTATTTCCATTTCTTAATATTTGTATATTATTTGCATCTAATCTGATTATAGTTGAGCTACTATTAGATTTTATATGTCCTTTTACATATAAATCTATTTTATCTCCAAAGTATTTTATTGCTTCTTCTATACTTTTGGCAGGTTCTTTTCCTTCTGGATTTGCACTAGGAGCTATAACAGGTTTTCCTAAAGCTTTTAACATATTGATTAGGTTTTCATCATCGGGAATTCTAAAAGCAAGAGAGTTAGTTCCTCTATGTAGATACTCAAGCTCTTTAAGTCTTTCTTCTGGAAGGTCAAATATAACAGTAATACCTTTGTGTCCTAATAGTTTTTTTTCATTTTTTGTAGGGGTTATTCCAAAGATATTTAAATAAGATATATTGGGGATTAGAATAATATATGGCTTTGTTGGGGTTCTGTTTTTAATTTTATAAACTTTTTCAACTACGCTTTTATTTAAAGCATTTCCTAGAATTCCTAAGATAGTATCTGTTGGAGAAACAACAATTCTTCCATTTTTTAGAAATTCAACAGCATCAAAGATGTTATCACTTATACGTATGTTCTTCTCCTGGAAAGATACCTTCTTTAACCTCATTGGAAAACTGTTTTAAAGCCTCCATAAATAGTTTTTTTCCTTCTACATACCTTTTTACAAATTTAGGAGATTTATCAAAAAATCCCATCATATCGTGAAAAACTAAAACCTGTCCGTCGGTTTTGTTTCCTGCTCCAATACCAATAGTAGGAATATCTAGAAACTCTGTAATCTCCTCAGCTAAATCTGATGGAACTGCTTCTAAAACAACAGCAAAAGCACCTGCCTGTTCTAAAATCTTTGCATCCTTTATTATTCTCTTTCTGTCTTCTTCAGTTTTTCCCTGAACTTTATAACCACCTAAGGCATGTACTGACTGAGGAGTTAATCCAACATGTCCCATTACAGGAATTCCTGCAGAAACAAGTTTTTCTATTGTTTTTGCTATCTCCTCTCCACCTTCAACTTTAACAGCATTGCAGCAGCTTTCTTTCATAATTTTACCTGCATTCTTTAATGCTTCTTCAGGGGAAACCTGATAGCTCATAAAGGGCATGTCTACTACAATAAATGTGTTTGGTGCTCCTCTTCTTACAGCTCTACCATGGTATATCATTTCTTCAACTGTTACAGGAAGAGTTGTTTTTAGTCCAGCATCAACCATTCCTACAGAATCGCCAACTAAAATACAATCAATTCCTGCTTCTTCACATATCTTTGCAGACCAGTATTCATAAGTAGAAATCATAGTTATTTTTCTTTTTTCTTCTTTAGCTTTTAAAAAATCATGAATATTTTTCATTATTTCAGCCCTTTAGATTGATATTTCAATATTTAAATTAAACCAAATCCTAAAAAAAGCATAGGTAATAATTTATTTGAAAAAGATATAAAGTGTAATATAATAACACTTCTAACATGATTGAAGGAGGGACTTTATGAAAATACCAGCAAGGCTGGTTGAAAGAATAGTAGATAAAATTGTAAATGATCTTATAGAAAAACACTATATAGAAGTTGCTGACCCTGAAGATTTTAGGAAAAAAGTCCTAGAAATAATAAATAATGCAATAGAAGAAGAAAAAGAGATTGAACAGGAAGCTGAAAAGCTTGTAGAACAACATATGCATATGATAGAAAGTGAAGATATTAGATACAGAACAGCTGTACTTAAAGTAAAACAAAAATTAGCAGAAGAAAGAAATATTCACCTTGATCCTGAAGAAAGGATGAATCAGGTAGCTCATAAAATCAAAAGGTATATTGAAACAGAAGATCCAGATATCATAGAAATGTTTGAACATCCTAATAAAATAAGACGTACAGTATTTGAAATTTTAAAACAGCTAGTTAGAGAAGAAAAAGAGATAGATAAAGAAGTAAGAGAGAGAATAAAATCTTACTCTAAGAAGATTGTTGAAGGTACACCTGAGTGGAGAGTTTTATACAATAAAATTTATGAAGATGCATTAAAGAGAAGAGGTCTTCTATAAAATCTGGTGGGAGAATATCCCACCTTTATTAATGTTCTTCAGGTTCATGTCCTTTATGCATAAAGTATATAGAAAGAGCTATTAAAAATACTCCTACTGATAGAAAAATCAATGTTTTTATATCTTCGTAGTGAAACTCAATTGCGTATTTAAAAAACGTAACAATTAAAACCATTAAAATTACTTTTGCGAGTTTTTCCTTTAACTGATCTAATGTGTGAACAACTAGGATTTTAGATGAACGTTCTTCATTCTCTATGTAATCGATTTTAGAAATAAAAAGTTCATAAAGTCCTAAACCAAATATAAGTAAAACAGTTGCTATAAGATAAACATCAACAGCTGAAACTATATGTTTTATAGCTTCTTTATGAAAATCTTCAAAGTACTCCTGTGATGAGAACATATGAAGAGAATGTTTTACGACAATAAGAATATCATATGTTCCTATTAAAACAAGTATAAAAGCAGCTATAACACTGGAAACAACAGCTAAAAATATCATAAATCTACTTTCCCATAGTACTTTTTCTATAACTCTTTCTATTAGTTTGAACAAGGCTATCTCCTCCTGATGAAAGTTTTTAGGACTTATTAAGAGAATGTTGAGATTTATTTTGACAAGAAGACAAAAAGACAAAGGGGCTTTAAGCCCCTTTTATTACATAGTTAAATCTAAAATCTGACCAGCTTTTTCAATATCTTCAGAGGAAGGTTTTCTGCTATCTGGAGAAACTTCCTTTATAAGCTGAGCTAAAATGTAGATTAACGTTCCAACAATTTCAGGAAGTTTTTTTTCTAGCTCTGCCTCTAAAGGATACTTTAAAGGAGGCATTGCTGCTAAGAAGTTTAAAACATCTTCTACAGGAACTTCCTCTTCAAGCTTTCTAAATTTCTGCATAGACTCTAGGAATCCTTTTGTTAGAGGAACATCTGATTCCCAGATAACCTCTCTGTTGTTATAGCTGGCATTTCTTTCTCCTATTAAAAGGAGATCATAAAGCTTTTTCTCAACAATGTCTGTAATCTCTTTAGCCTTATTTTTGTCAATATCAAGGCTAGCTGCTTTTCTCATAAGAATTTCTAGCTTAGCTGCTCCTACTACTGGCATCTTTGCCCTCCTTTACTGATTTTTTATTTCCTTAACGTCCATTAGATTATACTCTACAAACGAAACCTTAGAAAGCTGTTCTAAACCCCATACAAAAAATGTTACTGTTGCTGCTCCCCAAAAAACTCCTTCAACATATTTACCTATAACTAAATCACCTAATAAATTAAATTTTGTTAAGAGAGTTATCAACGTTAATAGTAAAAACACTCCATAATATGCATACCTGTAATAATCAAGATCTTTTAAAGCAAGCATTATCAGAGCTTTAAAAGACAGTTCTTCTAACTTTTCTAAAGGTTCAAAGTTTTTCTTTTCTAATCTTTCCTTAACAGCTTCTTTTTGAGTCAAAGTAACTTCTTTTACAGAAATTACAGTATCTAATAAGTTTGCAATCCATCCATATCCAAATAAAAGTCTGTTTCCTAGTAATAGGAAGGATACAAGACCTAGAAGATATGCAAACTCAACAGATGTTGCTGTAAGTATAGCAAGGGAAACTCCATAAAATGCTATAACTAGTGCGAATGCAAAAGTTAGCCAAAATATCCACCAGGCAACTCTTTCCCAGTTCATTATTTTTCCTCCTTATTCTCTTTTTTAATCTCTTTAGGAGGAGTTTCTTGAGGTTTACCTGTAAACTCAAATTTATGGCTTACAGTGTAAACATCTTTGGATAGGGGATGAACATAGTGGAGGGTTGCCATAACAATGTCTCCTGACTTTAGCTCCTGAGTTCCCTCTTTTAGCTTAAGTGCCACTGTTGTTATACCAAGAGGAATTAGAGGAATACTTGCTGGAATATTTTTCATCTCGTATCTTTTCTCAGAGCTTTCTTTCCCTGGTTTAAATATAAAAGATTCAGATACAACTGTTAAAGGAAGAGTTCCCATATTTAAGATAGAAAATACTACAGCATGGTTATTCCTGTCATACACAGACTTTACAATTATTGGGGATGCAGGGATTTTACCTACTGCTTCAATAGTTTTATTGTAGGTTATATATCCTCCTATTCCCCAACCTAAAACCAAAGCTAATAAAGATGTCACAAAAAAAAGTACTACCCTGTTCATACCTAACCTCCTTTTTTATTTTTTTTAGAAAAAAAAATAAAGGGGCTATTAGCCCCTGATATTAGCTTTTTTTGGATCAGCTATTACTTAGTTTGAGTTGCCTTTTCTTTAGCTTTTTCAAGAGATTTTTTAAGCTCTTTGAACTTCTCTTCAGAAGTTGAAGATTTTTCTTTAATTGCTTTTTCAAGCTTTTCAATCTGTTCTACAAGAGGTTTAACTTCTTCTTCTGTTTTGATATATCCAAGAACTTTAGCTAATTTAATCTCCCTTTTAGCTTCTTCTAAAAGAGTAATAGCTTTTTTAGGGTCTTTCTGGTATACCTTTGAAGCATCTTCAACTAGTAGAGAAGCAATTGCTATAGGTTTTGGAATAATTGTTGTTTCAATCTCTACTGTGCTTAAAGCAACTTGCATCTGACTAATTGCATTTTTAACTTTTCCTTCTTTTAAGAATTTGTCAGCAAGCTCAACAGCTTCCTTATATAGCTTTATAGGAAGGTATGCTGTTTCCACAACAATCTCATCTCTAAGAGCGTTAAGGATAAATCTAGCCTTAACAAAGTCATTTTCATTTACAGCTTTTTTAGCTTCTTTTGCAAGTTCTTCTGCCTTTTTAATATCTGTTATCCCACTGATTTCAGTAATAACAGCGTCTATTGGTAATCTTTGAAGTTTATAGTTCTTCTCTATGTTTTCAATCTTAGCCTTTAGCTCTTCTAATACTTTCTTAGCCTCATCTACTTTGTTGTGAGCTAATAAGAAAAGAACTTGGTTTCCTTTTTGATAAACCTCTACAGCTTCCTGAACAATCTTTTTAAGTTGCTCAAGCTTAACTTTTTCAGTTGATCTTTTACCTGAGCTTTCTATTAGCTGTTTTGCAGTTTGTTCCTGCTGTATTACATTAGCCTTTTGTGGCTGATTGTTTGAGGAATTGTTTTCCTTAGCTACAACTGGAGAAATAAAAATTGCTGCAGCTGCTAAAGCTGAAATAAATTTTCTCATGGCTTCACCTCCTTTTTATTTTTTCATAAAAAAATGGGGACTTTATGTCCCCTATTTACTGCTGTGCTTCCTCTAAGGCCTCCAGCTCTTCCTGCAGAAGTTTTTTTGCTTCTTCTTTTGTCACTTCTACAAGAAGAACTCCTGTATTGTAGTAAACCCTCCTATTATCTGGCAGTGAATTCAGGAGACGAAGCGTCTCCTGAATTTGTATTTTTTTTAACTGTTTTTCATCTTTTTCCATTTTTATCACCTCTTACTTAGAGGCTTTGCCTTCTTCCTGACCAAGCTCTCTTGTTTTCTGTAGAAGTTCTTCAGTTTTTGCGTATGCTTCTGCTACAGCTTCTTCAAGAGTTCTTCTTAAAGCTTGAAGAGATGCAATCTCTTTTGCTATCTGAGTTAAAGCTTCTTCTGCAGTAAGTTCTGCTGAAATTCCTGAACCCATTGAAACAACAACTCTATCAGGGTTTTCAATTTTCGCTTCAATTTGAGCTCCAGCACCAATTGGGATAAGAATGTTTTTACCTTTTCCAAGGTCTCTTAGGTTGTTAATAGTTTTGATAACTGTTCTGTAAGTTGCTATGTTTTCGTCAATAATAGCAATCTCAGCTCTTAGAGCTTCAATTTGAGCTATGTATCCTTTTAGCTCTCTATTGAGCTCTTCCATTGTAACTTTTTTCTCTTTTACTTCTTTTTTAGCCATTTGACATCACCTCCTTTATGAAATTTTTAATTCTGTCCATCCTGTTGTTTGTTTCTCTCTAGGGAGATATAAGACATACCTTGGTCTTATATCTACTTTTAGTTCTTTTAAAAGTTTCTCTCTTACTTCTTTAATTCTCCAAAAGAATAGAAGGTCTCCTTTAAAAGAGACTTCTGTCCACAGACCAATTCTTAAAGGAATATCCCACTTTTTCAGGTCGTTTATAAGAGGTTCATAGAAAAGTTTTGCAAGGGGATGATCTTTAAGAAGAGAATGTTCCATCCTTGCAAGAGCTTCTGCAAAAGAGTGGGCTGCTGCTTTTAGCTTTTCTATGTGTGGAGATTTTATTGAAACTTCTAAAGTTCCTTTGAAAACTTCTGTTTTGAAACCTTTTATATCTATCCATTCTTTTAAATCAAAAACTTCAATGTATTCCTGTTTTATATCTTTTTCTGGCAAGTATGTTCTTTCTGGAATATCCAGATTATCTAAAACAGGGTATTTTTCTAAAACAATATTTTTAACGTCTTTAGCAACTTCCTTTATGTTTAAACCTTCTTTTAGAAGGTACTTTCTTACTTTATTTTCAATCTCTTTGTCTTTTTTTATGTAGTAAAAGATAACTGCTGATGTTATAGCTTCTTTAAAAACATTTCCAGGAAGGAATGGCTTTCCTTCCTCATCTCTTGGAAATCCATTTCTACTAAATACAACTGGTGTCCAGCACAGAAGTTCCATCCTCTCTTCTCCTTACTTGAATGCTGCTAGAAGTTTGTCTGCTTTTTCAGCTATATCAATGTCAAAAAGAGCTATTGTTGGTAGAAGCCATGAAACTCTAAAGCGAGCATCACCGTCTTTATTCTCTCCCCAGTAAGATAAAGCTACTCTTCCAAATCCTGCTTCTTTTTCAAGGTCTTTTGCTCCTCTTAAAAATCTTCTTGCTACGTTTGGAAGTTGTTCATAAGGAACTGGCTTTCCTTCCTGACCTCTTTGTTTTACTAACTCTAAGGCTGTACCTACATTTCTAAGAGCTTCAATAAGATTGTGGAGTTTGTGTTTTTTAAAGTAAGCCATAAGGATTGAACCTGCAGGAACTCTAAGAATTTCTATATTCTCCTCTCCTTCCCTTAGCTCTCCTATTAGATATGCCCTTCCATGCATCATCTCAATATGAGCAAATATCTTTTTGTTTTTAGGAAGCTCGTGGATAATCTCTTCAACTTCGTAGTGAATATCCTCTTCTGTGTATTTATCTCCTACAGCTCTCTTCCCTGCCTCAGCTGTGAAGTATGTAGTTTCTCCTCCTTTTTTACCAAGGAGAAGGTCAAATCCCCATCTTTTTAATGCTTTTAGTTTAAATTCCCTTTCTTTTTCAGGCTGTCCTAATGTTTCAAACACTAGCGTATTAATCGCCTGCAGTTCTCTAAGCTCTGCTATAGTCATCTCCTAACACTCCTTTTTTTATATTTTTTTGAAAAAAATAATTAATCTATATATACAATATATATCTAAAATGATTAATGTCAAGTTTTTTTAGCAAAATATACTAAAAAAATCTATAATATTGTTATAAATTGATTAAATCTTTCTAAATCCTATATTATTTTTGTTTCACACAATAACTAACAAAGAGGTTTCCTGTGGCTAAAGAAGACAAAAACCTAACCCCTATGCTTGCTCAGTATCACAGAATTAAAGATGAGTATCCTGATGCTCTCGTTTTGTATAGACTTGGAGACTTTTATGAGATGTTTTATGAAGATGCCCACATAGGAGCAAAAGAGCTGAATATTGCGTTAACAAAGAAGAAAGTTGGAAAAAATAAATTTATCCCTATGTGCGGTATTCCCTTTCACGCTTTAGATGGATATATAACAAGGCTTATTTCTAAAGGACACAAGGTAGCTATCTGTGAACAGCTTGAAGATGCCTCACAGGCAAAAGGTATAGTAAAAAGAGATGTAATAAGGGTTATCACCCCTGGAACATTTTTTGAAAATGAGAAGCTTAAGGCTGCGTTAGCAGGAATTTATCCACTTGGAAAGAAATATGCAGTTTCATACCTTGATTTATCAACAGGAGAATTTTTTGGAACTATTTTTGATAAAGATGACCTTATTTCTTTTTTAGGAAAGTTTCAGCCAAGAGAGGTTTTAATTCCTGAAGATGTTGAAATCCCTGAAATTCAGGAGTATTTCAAAAATATCTTTATATCAAAGCTACCTGAGGAGTACTTTAATAAAGAGGCTGCTAAAGAGCTTCTTCAATTTTTTGGAACTTCTCATTTTTCTTCTTTTGGTTTTTCAGATGAAGAAGAGCCTGTTTTATATCCTCTATCTGCTGTTTTAAAGTATGCAAAAACTACACAAAAAAGTTTTCTACCTTTTATAAATAGTCCTAAACCCTATAGGGAAGATAAGTATGTAAGACTTGATTACTCTTCTCAAAAACATCTTGAGATAATTCATCCAAATGAAGGGAATATTCCTCTCATTAGAGTTATAGACAGAACATTAACAGGAATGGGAAAAAGAAGACTTAGATTTTTCCTTCTGCACCCGTTAAAAGATAAAAATCTTATAAAAAAAAGACAGTTAGCAGTCGAGGAACTTGTAAAAAACAGCTCTTTAAGGGAAAGATTAAGGGAAATATTAAATGATATTTTTGATGTTGAAAGACTTATCTCTAAAATATCTTCAAATACACTAACTCCTAGAGATATGGTTTCTTTAAGAGAGTCTTTAAAGAAGATTAGAGAGCTTAAGGAGTTGGAAAATCAGGTAAATTCACAGTTTTTAAAAGAGACTTTTGAAAAAATAGAAGACTATACATGGCTTATAGATAAGCTAGACAGGTATTTAGAGGATAACCCTCCAATACATTTAAAAGAAGGAGGACTTATTAAAAAAGGTGTTAATAAAGATTTAGATGAGCTTAAGGAAATAAAAGAAAAAGGAAATCAGTGGATAAAAGAGTTTCAGGAAAAGCAGAGACAGGAAACAGGAATACAGAGCTTAAAAGTTGGTTTTAATAAGGTGATGGGATATTACATAGAGATAACAAAACCAAACCTTAAGTTTGTTCCTGAACATTATAAAAGAAGACAGACATTATCTAATGCAGAAAGATTTACCACAGATGAACTACAGAGATTTGAGGAAAAGATTTTATCTGCAGATGAAAAAATAAAAGCCTTAGAGTATGAGATATTTATGAAAATAAGAGAGGAAGTGGCTCTTCTCTCTGGAAGAATAGGAAAAACAGCCCAGCAGGTTGGAGTTTTAGATGCTGTTGTCTCTTTTGCCCAAATAGCTGTTGAGAAAGGCTGGGTAAAACCTGAGATAACAGAAGGTTACGATATTTATTTAAAAGAAGCTTACCACCCTGTTATAAAGGAGTTTAATGAAGATTTTGTTCCTAATGATCTTGTTATGAACAAAGATAGCTTCTTCCATATTATCACTGGTCCTAATATGGCAGGGAAAAGCACTTTTATTAGACAGTCAGCTATTATTGTTCTTTTAGCTCATACAGGCTCATTTATTCCAGCTAGAGAAGGAAAAGTAGGAATTGTTGATGCTATATTTACAAGAATTGGTTCTGGAGATGCTCTTGCAAAAGGTTTGTCTACTTTTATGGTAGAGATGCTGGAAATGGCTAATATTGTTAACCATGCTACAGAAAGAAGTTTTATTGTTCTTGATGAAGTAGGAAGAGGAACAAGCACGTATGACGGCTTATCTATCGCATGGGCTATTTCAGAGTATCTTGCACAGGATATTAAAGTAAAAACCCTTTTTGCTACCCATTACCATGAGTTAACAGGTTTAGAGAAAGAGATAAGAGGGGTTAAAAACTATCATATGCATGTAAGCGAAGAAGGAGAGAATATAAAGTTTACATACAAGGTCTTAGAAGGGTTTACAAACAAAAGTTACGGTATTCATGTTGCAAAACTTGCTGGAATAAAGGAAAAGATAATAAAAAGAGCTTATGAAATTTTAGAAGTTTTTGAAAAAGGAAAGGAAAAAGTAGAGGAAGATTTTATTATTAAGCAGTCAAAAGGAGAAACATATACTAAAGAACCTGTAGAAGAAATAGTTAATAACTCATTAGAAAAACTAGAAACCCTTCCTCTTTTTAAACAGCTTGAAACTATAGAAGAAGACAGCAGATACAAAGAGGTAATTGAAAAAATAGAGAAGCTGGATATAGGAACAATAACTCCTGTAGATGCTCTGCTCTTTTTAAATCAGCTAAAGCAGGAAATTCGCAAAATAAAAGAGAACTAAACTTATGATAAAATAAGAATTTCATTATATTCCTTTAGGAGAAGAGAAGAATGGCTTATCTTGTTGCTGCGAATTGGAAAATGAACAAAACTGTTGCAGATACCCTTGAGTATTTAGATTTATTTTTACCTTCAGTAAAAGAGTTAATGTCTGTTGATATAGTGATTGCTCCACCTTTTACAGCTTTATCTTCAGCATCTATCAGACTAGATGCTGCAAAAAAGGAAGGAGAGTATAACGTAAAGCTTGGTGCTCAAAATATGTACTATATGGATAAAGGAGCTTTTAC
>JALWKR010000254.1 GCA_027081375.1 Persephonella sp. | reverse complement strand
CTAAACAGTCTTTAAGGGTTGTTGAAAGGCTGGAGAATGAAGGAAAAGGTTTGAATCTAACACAGGAAGTAAAAGATGGAATTCTAAAGCACAGTAAGGGGAAATCTCCTTTGATATCAGAAGGGAATATGCCTAAAACATTAGAAGGTCAGATTGTAAGAATTGCAGACAAGATAGCATACATAAATCACGACTTAGAAGATGCAATAAGAGCAAAGCTTATAAAAGAAGAAGATATTCCAAAGGATATAAAATCTGTTCTAGGAAACAGTAAATCTGAAAGAATTTCAACTCTTGTTTTAAGCACTATAAACAGCACCATGGAAAACGATTATAAATATATAACTATGGAAGAAAAGATTTACAACGCTATGTACAAACTTAGAGACTGGCTTTTTGATAATGTTTATCTGTCTCCTGAAGTAAAAAGAGAACTAGACAAAGGAAAAGGTATTGTGAAAGCTCTATTTGAATACTATGCAGAGCATCCAGAAGAGATACCTTTTTATGAGAAGTATCTTTCTCTGTGGGGAGAGTATGACCCTGTTCAGGCTTCTGTAGACTACGTAGCAGGAATGACAGATAGATATGCTATAAAAAAGTATGAGGAAATCTTTATCCCAAAAGGTTGGAGTATTTTATGAAAAAAAGGTCTTAATCTAAGTCAATGATGAAATATTTTATAAACGCAACTTTAATAAAAGGGATTTTCCTTATTAGGAGATAAAAATGGGAAAAGTTTATTTAGTTGGGGCAGGTCCCGGCGACCCAGAACTTTTAACAGTAAAAGCCTACAGAATACTTCAAAAAGCAGATGTTATTCTTTATGACAGATTAATAAGTCCTGAAATCCTCTTTATAGCAAAACCTTCCTGTGAACTTATTTATGTTGGAAAAGAAGATGGGAAGCACATTTTAGAGCAGGAAAAGATAAACTATCTACTTTATGATTATGCAAAAAACAACGATATTGTTGTAAGACTTAAAGGTGGAGATCCCTTTGTATTTGGTAGAGGTGGAGAAGAAGCCCAGTTTTTAGCAGAGAGAGGAATTCCCTTTGAGGTTGTTCCAGGGGTAACCTCAGCAATATCTGTTCCTGCATATGCAGGGGTTCCTGTAACTCACAGAGGAATTGCTTCTTCTTTCGCCGTTGTTACAGGACATGGTCACAAAGGAAAATTTCCTGATATAAACTGGGAAGCTTTAGCAGGAATAGATACTCTTATCTTTCTAATGGGAGTAGCTAATAGACAAGCTATAGCCCAAAATCTTATAAAGGCAGGAAGAAACCCTGATGAACCTGTTATCTTTATAGAAAAAGGAACAACAAAAGAGCAAAAAACAATAGTTTCTACACTAAAAGAAGTAGCAGAAGGGAAAACAACTGTTTACTCTCCAGCAATATTTTTAATTGGAGAAGTAGTAAAACTTAGAGATACAAATAAATGGTTTGAAGATACTATTTTAGAAAATGAGCATATAAATCAGCATCTAATATAAAAACCCTATCCTCCTGCTCTTTCCGCCTTTTATGGCGGAAAATAACTTTTTGAGGTGAAAAAATGGAAAATCTTTTATGTGTAGAAAGAGACCTTCTTAAAGAAATTCAGGAAGGAATTCCTATAGAAAGTATACCTTTTAAAAAGATAGGAGAAAAAATAGGAATAGATGAAAAAGAAGTAATAGAAACTTTAAAAAGATTAAAAGATGAAAAGATTATAAGACAGATATCTCCTATATACGATACAAAATCCCTTGGATATGATAGTTCATTAGTTGCATTTAAAACAAAAAACATAGAAGAAACAGCACAGTTTATTAATTCTCATCCTGGAGTAAGCCATAACTATGAAAGAAATGACGAGTTTAACCTATGGTTTACTGTAGCTGTTCCTCCAGACAGCAGACTAGGATTAGAAAAAATAGTTGAGATAATGGCTAGAGAAACAGGCACAGAAGATTATGTTATCTTAAAAACTGAAAAACTTTTTAAGATAGGAGTAAAACTCTCTTTCTCTTCTGTAAAAGAAAAGGAAGAAAAAGTAGAAAAGAAAAAAAAGAAAGTAGACTACAACCTTACAGAAGAGGATAAAAAGATAATAAAGGTTACTCAAAATGATATTCCATTAGTTAGCGAGCCTTTTAAGATTTTTGCAGAGGAGATAGGTATTTCGGAAGAAAAGCTATTAGAAAAGTTAAATCTTTATAAAGAAGCAGGAATAATGAGAAGATTTGCAGCTATTCTTTTTCACAGGAAAGCTGGTTTTAAAGCAAACGGAATGACTGTATGGAAAGTTCCAGAGGAGAAGGTAGAAGAGATAGGATACAAACTTGCTTCATACAAAGCAGTTTCCCACTGCTATAAAAGAACAACAAATGAAAAGTGGCAGTACAACATATTTGCTATGATGCATGGAAAAACAAAAGAAGAGATAGAAGAGCTGGTAAAAGAGGTTTCAAAAGAAATAGGGATTAAAGAGTATAAAATCCTATACTCAACAAGGGAGTTTAAAAAACAGAGAATAAAATATTTTTCTGAAGAGTTTTATAAATGGGAGGAAAAATATACCTAGTTATTTAGTTATTAATTTTT
>JALWKR010000253.1 GCA_027081375.1 Persephonella sp. | reverse complement strand
TATCAAATGTAGAGTAGAAGGTATCTCTCTTGTATAAAAGCTGCTCTGTTTTTCCTATAACTGTGTTTAGTTTTTTCTCATAAGGCTTATAAATCTCATTAACTAACTTCTCTACCTCTGGATCAGGTTTTATAAAGTTTGAAGCTACAGGTATAAGCTTATAATTCCATTTTCTTATCTTTCCATTTTTAATATCCAGGTCTAATCTTCCAAGATATTTACCGTGGGAACCTGCAATAACAATCATTGTGTTGTTAACAAATATAGGTTTAGGAGCTGGGTCGTGAGTATGACCGCTAAAGATGATATCTATTCCTTTTACCATTTTAGCTAAAGCCTGATCCAACGCAAATCCATCGTGGGATAGGAGAACAACAAGGTCAACTTTTTTATCATTTCTCAGTTCATCAACAAACTGCTGAAGTCTTTCTGGCTGGATACCAAAAGTCCACCCTTCAGTAAACTGTTTTGGATTTGCTATTGGCGTATAAGGAAAAGCATTTCCTATAATTCCTATTTTTGCTCCACCTACTTCTTTTATAACATATGGCTGAAATACAAGCTCATCCCACATTGCATCAGAGATATTTTGAGCTATGAAATCAGCTTTAAGGTGGTTTTCTACAAGCTCTAAAACCCTATCTTTTCCATAGGTAAACTCCCAGTGTCCAACCATAACATCTATTCCTAGAGCATTTTGAACATCTACAATAGCTTTTCCTTTTGTAAACAGTGCTACAGCTGTTCCCTGCCATGTATCTCCTGAGTCCATAAACAGAACGTTATCTTTTCCCCTTTCTGCTATTATCTGTTTTACCAGAGTTGCCATATAGGCAACACCACCCATTTTTCCATATTTATGGGCAAGTTCAGGAAAATCTAAGTACGTATCAAAGTATGCCCTCAATGTCCCTGGCTTTATTCCGTAGTAATCTAAATAGGCTTTGCCACATAAAAATCCTGGTTTTCCAACTAAATCAGGATGAGATAATAGTGTGGAAGGTTCTCTCCAGTATAGAGGCTTAAGGTGAGCATGCATATCACATATATGAAGAAGAGTAACCTTCCCTACAGGTTTAAAACTCATTAACTCTTCAGGGCTCATTTTATTTAATTGAGCTAAAGCATCACCGCTTGCCAAAGATATCCCTGCTATCGCTGCAAGCTCAAGAAAATCTCTTCTTGTTAAATTCATTTTCTCCTCCTACCTTCTTAAACCTGGAGTTTTTAATTCAGCTCCATTTGATAAAGACTTTACATATAGCTCTAAAGCAACCATTTCCTCAGAACCTAAAGGAAGTATTTTTTGTTTAGACTGTTTCATACACCCTTGGAATCTCTGCTGAAGGGTCTGAACTTTATTTTTAGTCATTCTAAATGCTGGCCAGTGGTCTGCAGCTGTGGTTCCCTTTATACCGTTGTACTCAAATCCTAGAGGTTTTAGCCACTGCATTCTAAGAACTTTACCTGCTGCAAACTCATGACAAACCTGACATGAAAGATTTCTCTTCCCTCTTTTTAGAGTAAATACGTATCTTCCATATTCATAGAATTTCTTAGCTATAGGAGATTTTGTATCTACATTTATCTTAGTTCCCTGAGCAAGATAGAAAAGATATGTTGTTAAAGCAGTATTTTCTTTACTTTTTAGAGAAAAAGGTTTAACTCCTTGGTATTTGCTCTGACATATTTGAATTCTCTGTTCAAGATTAATTACTGTTTTTGCATCTTTATCATATTTAGGATAGTAGGCAGCAGCAGTTGCTACTCTATCTTCCACATCTCCATTTTTTACGTGGCAGGAAGCACAGGAGAGCTTCTTTGGTCCCATAGGTTTTTCAAACAGTCCACCACCTACTTCCTCAGCAAAAACTTCTCCAGGATTAATTCCTTCTTGATAAAGCTGCCAGTCTTCCTCTGATATTGCCTGTCCAGCTTCTTCAGCGTTAACATTTATAAAAAGGGCAGCAGCAGCCGCCGTTAAAATGCTACCTAATAACTTTTTTTTCATCTCTTCCTCCTCCTTAGTGAGGTTTAATTTTTACAGTTTTTTCTGTAACTTCACCTTTATTGTCTTTCCAGACCATTTTTAGAGGAGCTTCTTTATCTACTTTTAGATAGAAAGAGAAGTAAGGGTTTGCACTTACAGATGCATTAACATCTATTTTTGTAACAAGCTGATCACCGTAGTAAACTTCAACATCTGTTATATAGTGAGGTGGTATAGGCTTACCTGTTTTCTTATCTTTTATGAGACCGTTGTACATTGGATGCATAATAACTGAATCTACCCTTACAATATCTCCTTTTTTGTATCTTCTTGGTTTTATTTTAATTAGAGCTACTCTTCCCATATTTTTTCCTCCTTAAAATTTTTTAATTAACCACATCCACCAATTGTTACTTTTACAGCTTTCTTAGCCATAATTGCAGAACCATCTGCTAGCTCTGCTACAGCATAAACATTCATTGTTTTTGCAAGTCTTATTCTTGTTGCAAAGTAAGCTTTTCCATTTTGAGGGGTTAAATGAATGGTAACTGTCCATGGATCAGGGTTTTTCTCTGCGAATATATGAATAGCTTTTACATTCTCTACA
>JALWKR010000252.1 GCA_027081375.1 Persephonella sp. | reverse complement strand
GTTGAAACTCTTTTATACAAGCTATCAGAAGGAAATGAAAAGAAACTTGAGCAGGTTCTTGCAAAACTTGCAGGATATATAAAAGACAATCTTCTTTCAAAGGAGATTGTAAATACTTATATGAAAGATAAAGGTATAAGCATTTCTGAAGAAAGCAAGGAACCTGAAAAAGAAGCGGAAGAAAAAGGTATAAACACAAAAACCTTAGGTTTTGTAGCTTTAGCTGTTGTTTTTATAGGAGTGCTTGTAATTGTTTTTTCTGGAGGGAATGAAAATAAAAACAAACAGATTTCCCAAACTCAAGGAGAACAACAAAAAGAGATTAAAGAAAATAAACCTTTATCTGTTTCAAAGTTAGAAAAGGATAACGAAACATTAACTAATCAAGAAAATCAGGTACTAGCCTCAGAAAATACTGCTGATAATGACCAAAATATTGTTTCAGAAAAAGAAGTTAAAACTACAAAAAAGTATTTTCCTTTGAGAAAAGTAATATATTTAAGGGAAGAACCTGATACTAAATCCAAAAGAGTAGCTAGAGTCACAAACAGACAGCTTTTAGAAGCTATTGATGAGAAAAAAGACTGGATAAAAGTTAAAGTAACAAAAGGGGATAAGGTTGTAGAAGGCTGGGTAAAAAGAGACCAGTTAACTGTTGTTCCTGAAGGAAAAGGGGTTATCTTTGCTAGAGCTTTAAACCTTAGAGAACATCCTAGCTTAACTGCTAAAATACTAAAATCTATTCCTTATGGAACTGTTGTTGATGTTCAAAATAAGCTATCTGTAGAAAACAGAACTTGGTATAAGATTAGTTATATAGGGAATGACGGAAATATATATGAAGGATGGGTAAGTGGAAAATTTGTTTTATATAATGAAAAGCAGGATTAATAAAAGACGGCTTTAAAGCCGTCTTTTATAGAATATATCTTGTTAAATCTTCATTTTCTACAACATCTTTAAGTTTTGATCTTACAAGCTGCTCATCAATTATGATATGTTGACCTTTCAAATCAGGAGCTTCAAAGGAAAAGTCTTCCATAATTCTTTCAAGAATTGTGTGAAGTCTTCTTGCTCCTATATTTTCTGTTTTTTCATTAACTTCTTCTGCTATTTCTGCAATTGTTTCAATTGCTTCATCTGTAAACTCAAGTTCAACACCTTCAGTTGCCATTAAAGCTTTGTACTGTTTTATAAGGGCATTTTTAGGCTGAGTTAAGATTTTTACAAAGTCTTCTTTTGTTAAAGGTTGAAGCTCAACTCTTATAGGAAATCTTCCTTGAAGCTCAGGGATAAGGTCAGAAGGTTTTGCAAGATGAAATGCTCCTGCAGCTATAAATAGAATATGGTCTGTTTTTATAGGTCCATACTTTGTGGAAACTGTAGTCCCTTCAACAATAGGCAATAAATCTCTCTGCACTCCTTCTCTTGAAACATCTGGACCTGAACCTGATTGTCTTCCTGCTACTTTATCTATTTCATCTATAAAAACAATTCCATAGTTTTCAGCTCTATAAACAGCCTCCGATGTAACCTCATCCATATCTATAAGTTTTTCAGCTTCCTGCTGCTGAAGAACTTTAAAAGCTTCTTTTACAGTCATTTTTCTTCTTTTTTTCTTTGATGGAGCTAGGCTTGAGAACAAATCTTTTAACTGATTTTCAAGGTCTTCCATTCCTGGAGCTATAACTCCCCCAACTACAGAAACAGGCTTTTCTTCAACTTCTATCTCTACTATCCTGTCATCAAGTTCCCCTTTTCTAAGCATCTCTCTAAATTTTTCCCTTGCAGGAGACTTTTCTTCCTCCTCATAGGCTTCTAATGTTCCAATTCTTTTTACTTTTCTTGGGACTAGGTAATCTAGAATTTTTTCTTCAGCTAGCTGTTTTGCTTTTTCTTGAACTTCTTCCATTTTTTCAGCTTTTACCATTTTAAATGAAGCTTCTGCTAGCTCTCTTATAATACTTTCAACATCTCTTCCCACATACCCAACTTCTGTAAATTTTGTAGCTTCTACTTTAATAAATGGTGCTCCAACAAGATTTGCTAGTCTTCTAGCTATTTCTGTTTTTCCAACTCCTGTAGGTCCTATCATTAAAATATTTTTTGGAATAACCTCATCTCTAAGTTCCTCAGGAAGTTTACTTCTTCTCCATCTATTTCTTAAAGCTATTGCAACTGCTTTTTTTGCATCCTTCTGCCCAACTATATACTTATCCAGTTCTGCAACTATCTGTTTTGGAGTAAGTTCTTCTCTAATCACTCACATCCTCCTATATAAAAATTGAATTTTTTTTAGTTTTACTCTTCTATCTACTGCAAAAAAATGTTCCTCCTGCAGATATAACAACTGCAGCTTTTACTCCTTTTTTTCCAAGTTCATCAAATAAGTCAGGTATGTACTGAATAGGGATACTGATAATAGCCAAATCAATAGGTTCAGGAATATCTAAAATCGATTTGTAGACTTTATAACCTTCTAATGTTTCAAGTCTTTTATTAACTGGAAAGATTTTTCCTTTATATCCACCTTCTATTATGTTTTTGAAGATAGCATATCCAACTTTTTCCTTTTTATTTGTTGCTCCAATAATTGCAATAGATTTTGGATTAAAAAGATAATCTAAATAACTTTCCATAAAAACTCCCTATAGAAAAGTTTGCTATTGATTAAATATAGGAAGAGGCTTCCTTCTTAGGAAGCCTTTTCTTTTGAAAGTTTATTTTTATATGATGCTTCCACAAATGATACAAATAGAGGGTGTGGAGAAAATGGTTTACTTTTAAATTCAGGGTGAAACTGACATGCAATAAACCATTGATGAACATCTTCAGGAAGTTCTATTATCTCTACTAAATTTTTAGCTTTATAAACTCCTGAAACTATCAGTCCTTTTTCTTCTAATATAGGTCTAAATTCAGGGTTAACTTCATATCTGTGTCTGTGTCTTTCATAAATTTCTTTTTGTTTGTATATATCATAAGCTCTTGTTCCTTCTATTAAAGTACATTTGTACGCACCTAATCTCATAGTACCGCCTTTTTTATCAACATTTTTCTGCTCTGGCATAAGGTCTATAACAGGATAAGGGGTCTCTGGGTCAAATTCTGTTGAGTTTGCCTCTTTAAGCCCTGCAACATTCCTTGCAAATTCTATAACTGCTACCTGCATACCAAGGCATATACCAAAGTAAGGAATATTATTTTCTCTTGCATACTTTGCAGTAAGTATCTTTCCTTCTACTCCCCTTTCTCCAAATCCACCTGGGACTAAAATTCCGTCAAGATTTCCAAGTATCTCATCTATATTTTCTTCATTAATTTCATCTGCATTTATCCAGTGCATATTTACCTTTACCTTATTAGGTATCTGGGCATGGGTTAAAGCTTCAGAGATACTCTTATATGCATCTTTCAGCTCTACATACTTTCCAACAATACCTATATCAACTGTTTTTTCAAGTTTTGATAAAGTATTTACTATTTTTTTCCACTCTTTAAGCTCTGGTTCTTTATACTCTAGATTTAGATGTTTTGCTATAACCTGATCTAATTTTTCTTTTTTCAGGATTAAAGGAATACGATAGATTATATCTACATCAGGAGCTGATAAAACTGCATCTTCGCTTACATTTGTAAATAGGGCTATCTTTCTCTTTATAGGTTTAGGAATATTTCTTTCAGCTCTACATATAAGGATATCAGGCTGGATACCTATAGCTCTAAGTTCTTTTACTGAGTGCTGAGTTGGTTTTGTTTTAAGCTCCCCTGCAACAGCTATATACGGAACATACGTTAAATGTATAAATAGTGCATTTTCTCTGCCAAGCTCAAGCCCCATCTGCCTGATTGCTTCAAGGAAAGGTAAACTCTCTATATCTCCTACAGTCCCTCCAATCTCTATAAGAGCTATATCTGAACCTGCAGCTGCCTTTTCAATACTTCTAATTATCTCATTTGTAAAGTGAGGTATTACCTGTACAGTAGCTCCTAAAAATGCACCTCTTCTTTCTTTTTCAAGTAGTGTATGATAAAGCTTTCCAGAAGTTGTGTTGTTATATTTTGTAAGGGTCACATGGGTAAAACGCTCATAGTGTCCAAGGTCTAAATCTGTTTCTGCCCCATCTTCTGTAACATAAACTTCTCCATGCTGATAGGGGTTCATAGTTCCTGGGTCTATATTTAAGTAAGGATCAAGCTTAAGAAAAGTAATTTTGTAGCCCATCTCCTCAAGGATTGTCCCTATACTTGCAGAGGTAACTCCTTTTCCAAGGGAAGATAAAACTCCACCAGTTATGAATATGAATTTTTGCAATTCCTCACCTCACAGAAAATTTTCATAAACTAATATTTTATCTCATTGGGTAGATTTTCATCATCTATGTGGTTACGTGAGAATATCTCTTCTAGAAATTTTTCTTTTGGTTATTTTTCTGTATACAAGCTCAAACACAAAGGAACCTATAAGAACTATCATCCCTGAATAAAAGCTATCTCTAGTGGATTTCCACTGATATATGAGAAGTGTTATAAAAACAGCAATAATAACCATAAGATTAAAAAGTATAAAAGGCTTTATACCTTCTGCCTCTCCTTTTTTAATAAGGATAAGATGAGATGCTAAAACAAATATATATATAACAAGAAAAACCATACTAATAAGACTGGCAATCCCGTTTAAATCAAGGAAAAGGGCAAATACTAAACTAAGAACAGAAGTTATATATAATCCTTCAGGAGCTTCAAACCATACTTTTCTTTCAAATACATAAGGAAGTTCACCTTCTTTTGCTAGAGCATACGCTATGTTAGCCCCACCGTACAAAGTAGCATTTATTGCTGAAGATGTAGAAAAAAGAGCACCAATAGCAACAAGTGTAAATCCTATTTCTCCTATAAAAGGCTTTGCTGCTTCAGCAAGAGCATATTCCTTTGCTTTTATTAGTCCTTCAGGGCCTAGGTTTCCTAAAGCAACAAAAGCAACAGAAACATAAACAAGAGTAACAACAGCAAGGCTTATATATATAGCTAAAGGTACATTTTTTTTAGGATTTTCTATATCCTCAGAAGCATTGGTAACAAGACCAAATCCCATATATGTAAGAAATAAAACACTAGCAGCAAAAAATGTGTTAATCATATCTTTAGGAGATAACAAAGGTTTTATAAACTCAGGTTTTATACTCCATATACCTAAAACCACAAAAGATAAAAGTACAGAAAGTTTAATAACAACAATCCAGAATTCAGCTTTTCCAACAGCTTTAGAACCAAAGAAGTTTAAAGCTGTAAAGAAGGATACCACTACAATTTCCACAATAGCTATATTAATAGATGTTAACGGAAGATGAACCAGTGCTAAAAAATATCCAGCAAAAGCTTTTGCAAACAAAGATATAGAAACAACATAGCTAAACCACATAAGGATAGCCAGAGTTCCAGTAACTGGATTATCTCCTATCCCTCTTCTTATAAATTCTATAGGTCCAGCATTTGAAACAATGACTGAACCTAACTTCGCATAGGAATATGCAACAAGATAAGCGATTAAAGAAGCTATTATAAAGGCTATGTAAAGATTATTTTTGCAAATCTGGGCTCCTACTCCAAGAATAGAAAAAATTCCAGCACCTATCATAGTTCCAACAGCTATAGATACAGCTTCCCATAAACTTAGCTTTTTTTGCTGCATTTTAATCTCCAAACCTAATAAAAATCAGTTTTTTCTTAAAAAAGTTCTTTTAAAATCTAAAAGGCTGCGAGAGCTTCTTCAAGGACTTTCAAAGTCCTTTACCCTGCCTCAGGCAGGGTTTTTTTATACACACATAAGATTCTTTGAACTGCTGTTACTGTAGCTCCAAGAGCTATAACAGCAACTCCAATGTCTAGAATTCCCAGAAAAATTGAAGCTATTAAAATAATAGACCTTTCAGGTCTTTCAAAAAAACCTACATTACATTCAATTCCTAGTCCTTCAGCTCTAGCTCTTGTATAAGAAACTAGAAAAGAGGAAACTATTGCAAGAAGAGAAGTAAAGAACAGCAGTTCATTGTTTTTAAAAAGATAGGCTACTGCTATAAGAGGAAGAAAATCAGAAATTCTATCAACCACAGAATCTAAAAATGCACCAAATTTAGAAGTTTGGTTGTGTTTCCTTGCTAAACTTCCATCTAAGGCATCGCAAAGATTTCCTACAAGGATAAATATTCCTGCAAGAATAAAATTTTCTCTGTATAAAAAATATGAACCTACGGCAATAAACAGAATACCAGCTATTGTTAGGGCATTTGGAGTGATATTTATTTTGTGCAATAAATCAATAACAGGAGAAATATTCTTTTCAAAAACTGGTTTAATACTTTTTATAATTTTACTCAAAAGACTTCTCCTGTAATAGTTTCAAAAGCAAGTTTTGATTTTTCTACAAATGATTTTACCTTTTGAATATCTTTTAAACCAGGTTTTACCTCAAGCTTTGATGAAGCATCAACACCAATAGGTTTAAGTTCTTTTATTAGAGATTCAACATTATCAGGAGAAAGTCCTCCTGAAAGAATTACATTTTTATAAGTATCAATTATTTTTTTTGCAAGGGTAGGGTCTATCTGTTTTCCAGTTCCTCCATAGGCTTCTTTATGGAAAGCATCTATAAGAACTGTTATTCCTTCACCTGCAAAAGGTTTTATTTTATCTATATCAGATTCGTCTTTAACTCTAAAAGCTTTCCATACTTTTTCTTTAGGAAATTGCTTTACAAAATCAATGTTTTCATCTCCATGAAATTGAATAATATCCACTATCTCAAGAAGATTTCTTACCCTCTCTTCCTCAGGATTAACAACTACAGCAACTAGCTTTGAATTTTCAATATTTCTTTTTATGTTTTCTATCTCTTCTAACCCAATATGCCTAGGACTTTTTTCAAAATGTATAACTCCTATATGAGTTGCACCTAGTTTGGATATTTCCCTAGCTTGCTGAGGCTCTGTTATTCCACACACCTTAATTATCATTCTATATCCCTTATAAATATTTTTGCTAAGGGGGTGTTTTTTACCTTTAGCTCAACTTTTTTTGGTTTATGGTCTTCATACTCATATATAAGAGAAAAATCTTTGTATTTAAGCTCTTTTAATAGGCCCCTTTTAAAGATATAAACCTTATCTTTCTCTTTTACTGATAAAGTAGTTCCATTACAAGAGTATATACTGTCAGGAGATATCTTAAAGTGGCCTGTTACAACGTCTGTTAAAGTAAACGGAATTTCCTCCTGAAATACTTCTTTATACATTATTGGTGCCTTTCCACATACCTGATTATTTCTTATCTTTATACATACTTTTTCATTATCTTCAGAAAATTCTGCTATCTGGGTTCCAATAGGTGTAAATAATTTTATATTAGTGGTTTTGTCCAAAGATGCATTAAATAAAAGGAGAATTCCTTTAATGTATATACTCCCTCTTACTTTTTTTATTTTTTCCTTTTGATAAGAGTGTTTAACTACATTATTAAATCGGACTTCACAGGCTTTTTTTTCTAACTTTGCACAGGAGAAAAGAAAAAAGGTAGATAAGAGCAAAATAAGAAATTTTTTCATAAAAGCTCCATCAAAAAGAAATAAGACAAAAATATTCTATCAAAAGAAAAGGGCTAAAGAATCGCCCTTTTAAAATGGCATGTCATCTTCACTATCGTTTTCAGAGCTTTCTCCTTCTATTCCATCAAAAATATCCCAGCTAGAAGGATCAATTCCCCTTACTTTTAGTGCTGTTTGTCTTAAAAGCTCCAAATATGTTGCTATTTCTCTGTATGCCTCAAGGAGGGAAGATAGTTTTAGTATCTCTTCTTCTGAAAGAGCATTTTTATTTGTTTTAAGAGCTCTTTTTATAGCAGCTTTGGTTATTATTATTTCTCCAACTTTCTCCTGCCATTGACTCCAAAACTCATCACTGCCTAAAGGTGCCTTTATTATAAATCTCTGCAGATTAGTAAGCTCCTGTGTTAGGAGCATATCAAAAGGAGTAAAGTTTTTTTCCATTTAATTCCTCTTTATCCTGGATTTTTGTTATTAAAGTTTTTTATCCCTTCTTTAATTAAAAATGTAATAACTAGTGCCGCTGTTATTATAAAAGCTCCAGCTGCAATATAGATAATAATTGGATCTGCCATAGCTGGCACCTCCTAAGTTAATCAATCCAGTAATTTGGAGCTTCCTGAGTTATATAAACATCATGAGCATGACTTTCTCTAAGTCCAGCATTTGTAATCTTAATAAATCTTCCATTTTCCTGAAGGTCTTTAATTGTTCTGCTTCCTGTGTATCCCATTCCAGACCTTAATCCACCTACAAGCTGATAAACAACATCAGATAAAGGTCCTTTAAACGGAATTCTTCCTTCTATACCTTCAGGAACAAATTTTTCAAGATTTTCCTGAGAGTATCTATCTGATGAAAATCTTGCTTTCATAGCTCCTAATGAACCCATTCCTCTGTAAACTTTGTAAGCTCTACCCTGGAAGAAAATTCTTTCCCCTGGAGACTCTTCTGTTCCAGCAAATAGACTTCCAAGCATAACTGTATCAGCCCCTGCAGCTATAGCTTTAACAATATCCCCAGAATATCTGATACCACCATCAGCTATTACTGTTTTTCCATATTTGTGGGCTACTTCAGCACATTTTGCTACAGCAGTTATTTGAGGAACTCCAATTCCTGCTACAACTCTTGTTGTACAGATAGACCCAGGTCCTACACCAACTTTAACAGCATCGGCTCCTGCTTTTATAAGGTCTTCTGCAGCTTCAGGGGTAGCTATATTTCCACCAATTAGGTTTAAATCTGGATATTCACCTCTAATTTTTTCAACAGTTTGAAGAACTCTTACAGAATGACCGTGAGCTGTATCTACAACAATCACATCAACACCAGCTTCTACTAAAGCTGCTACTCTATCCATAGTATCTGGTCCTGTACCAACAGCTGCTCCAACCCTAAGTCTTCCTAGTTCATCTTTACATGCGTTAGGATACTGTTTTCTTTTTATTATATCTTTTATTGTGATAAGACCTTTTAGATGTCCTTCTTCATCAACAACAGGTAGTTTTTCTACTTTATGTTTTTGAAGAATTTCCATTGCTTCTTCTAAAGATGTTCCTTCTTTTGCAGTAATTAGAGGAGCTTTTGTCATAAATGCAGAAACAGGTTTGTTGTAGTCCTTTTTATGTAAAAATCTAAGATCTCTGTTAGTTAAAATACCAATAAGCTTTCCTTCATCATCAACAACAGGAACTCCAGATATCTTATAGTTTGCCATTATCTCTAGGGCTTCTTTTACTGTTTGATTTGGCTTTATAGTCACTGGCTCTGTTATCATTCCTGATTCAGCTTTTTTAACCCTTTCAACTTCTCTCATCTGGTCTTCTATAGACATGTTTCTGTGGATAATACCTATTCCACCTTCTCTTGCTAAAGCTATTGCAAGTCTGTGCTCTGTAACAGTATCCATAGCTGCAGAAACAATAGGAATGTTAAGTTTGATTTTTGGGGTTAAATAAGAGCTTACATCAGTTTCATGGGGCAAAACATCAGACTTTCTTGGAAGAAGTAAAACGTCATCGAAGGTTAGGGCTTCTTCTATTGATAGTTCGTTAAACATATATGATAAGACCTCCTGTTTAAGGACTTTTGAATTTTATGAAATTTTATTTATTTTATCATTATTTTCAAGGGTTAGAAAAGGAAACTGTTCTTAAAGGAAAAAGAGTGCTAAATTCTAAGAACTTTCCTATCCTATAAAACTGTATTTTATATTATAATTATTACTCTATATTTCCTCGGAGGTCTACAAATTGGCAAAAGTTAAAGGTCTAAGATGTAAAGAGTGTGGGAAAGAATATCCTATAGAACCTATCCATGTGTGTGAATTTTGTTTTGGTCCCCTAGAGATAGAATACGATTATGATTATATAAAGAAAAATATATCAAAAGAAAAGATAGAAAACGGTCCAAAAAGCTTATGGAGATATGTTGACCTTCTTCCTGTTGACAATCCTACAGTAGGACTTACAGCCGGTTTTACTCCTCTTGTAAAGGCAGAAAATTTAGGTAGAGAACTAGGATTAAATAATCTTTATATAAAGGATGACTCAGTAAACCACCCAACACTTTCTTTTAAAGATAGAGTTGTTGCTGTAGCTCTTTCAAAGGCTAAAGAGTTTGGTTTTGATACAGCAGCTTGTGCATCAACAGGAAACCTTGCAAACTCTGTTTCAGCCAACGCAGCAGCAGCAGGTATGAACTGTTATGTTTTTATACCTGCAAATTTAGAGACAAATAAAATAATTGGATCTCTTATCTTTGATCCAACTGTTGTTGCTGTTGATGGAAACTATGATGACGTTAACAGGCTTTCTTCTGAGATAGCAAATGAGTTTGGATGGGCTTTTGTTAACATAAATGTTAGACCTTTTTACTCAGAAGGTTCAAAAACTCTTGCTTTTGAAGTTGCAGAACAACTTGGGTGGAAAGCTCCAGGTGCAGTTGTTGCTCCCCTTGCTTCAGGTTCTTTATACACAAAAATATGGAAAGGGTTTAACGAGCTAAAAGAGGTAGGACTTATATCTGATAATCCTCCAAGAATGTATGGAGCTCAGGCAGCTGGCTGTAGTCCTATATATAAAGCTTTCAAAGAGGGAAGAGACTGGATTATTCCTGAAAAACCCAACACAATAGCCAAATCTATAGCTATTGGAAACCCTGCAGATGGTCCTTATGCTGTAAAAGTTGCTAAAGAAAGCAACGGAAGTATTGAGATAGCTACAGATGAAGAAATTATAGAAGGTATGAAACTTCTTGCTAAAACAGAAGGTATATTTACCGAAACTGCAGGAGGAACAACAATAGCTGTTCTTAAAAAGTATGCTGAAGCAGGTGTATTTGATCCAGATGAGATAGTTGTTGCATACATAACAGGAAACGGTTATAAAACAATGGAAGTTTTAGAAGGAAAAG
>JALWKR010000251.1 GCA_027081375.1 Persephonella sp. | reverse complement strand
AGATAGCCTAATACTATGCTTATAGTTGGGTCTACATTATTTAACTCTATCCTGAAGCTTCTTTTTACTTTCCTTGACATTCCTGTATATACCTTTTAATCGTATCTGCTGATACATTACCAGCAGTACCTAAATAGTAAGATGGTGTCCATAGATGACCTTTCCTAAATTGCTTTTTTAGTTCTGGAAACTCTTTAAACAGTTTCCTTGCAGTTATTCCTTTAAATAGCTTAACTAAAGTCACAGGTGCATATTTAGGTGGAGCTGATACAAACAAATGTATATGGTCTGGCATTATTTCTAAAGCTAATATGTCAAATCCATATTCATCGGCTATTTCAAAAATCAACTCTTTCAATCTTTCCTCAATCTTGCCTTTTAAAACAGGTTTTCTATATTTTGTTATCCAGACTATATGGTAAGCTGTTTGCCATTTAGAATGTTTATTACTCTTTATCTCAACCATAGTATTATGGTATGGTAATTTAACGAAGAAAGCAAGCCTTTAGGGTTTTTACGGCTTATGCCGTGCTTTCTGTATCCATTTTCTAAAGAAAATGGTTTTAGAAAGCAAAAATTTTCTATAAAAAAGGATTTAGAAGAAAGAAGGAGAAAATTAAAAAATATCCTTTGTTCCTTTAAACAATATCATATCCTTCATATACTCAAACATAAACTCAAAAGCTTCTATATGTCTTTTTGCCTCAAACTCATTTTTTCCCCATGCGTATATACCATGATTTCTTATAAGAATTCCTGGAACCTCTTGATTTACTGCTTTTCCTGCTTCTTCAGCAAGTTTATCTAAATCAAACCAGTTTTCTATAATTGGAACCTTTACAAAAGCATCTTCCTTCCATATATCAAGAGCTTTAATCATCTCCATATTCTTCAATGGAACATATCCTTCTTGAAAAAACACTTCAGAAACAAAGTTGTTGTTTACAGTATGAATATGAATAATACACCCTGCATCTGTTTTTTGATAAATTTGTGAATGGACTTTTGTTTCTGCAGAAGGTTTTAAACGGGTTTTTTCTATAGGGTTAGCATCTTTATCAACAAATATAACATCCTCATGGGTAACTGTTCCTTTATCTTTTCCACTACTAGTTATTGCAAAATAAAGCGGGTCATCATGAAGTTTATAAGATAGATTTCCACTTGTAGCTGGAAACCAGCCTCTTTGATAAAACTTTACTTTTATATCATTTAGAATATTAACTGCCTTTTGCTTTTCCTCCTGATACAGACGGTACGGCATTGTGCTACCTCGTTGTTATTGAGTTTCAATATTCTAACAATATATGTTAAAATCCTCAAAAATTTTTAGAAAAATGCTTTTTTTAGAGGTTTAATATGGAAGGAATGAAAGAATTATACGGAACTCTTACAATGTATGGAGACCCTAATGAAGAAGTTGTAGATGAACTTAGACTTGCTATTCATGACGCTGATGGAAATCTTGTTTTTGCTACATACTGGGAAACTTCTGTTATGGAAAAAGAGGAGATAATTAAATCTATAAATGTTTTGTGTAGTCAGTATGGTATAAAGGAGCTTCACACAATAGAAGAGATTTTAGAACCTGAGTTTCAGGAGGTTGATGGCAAAAAAATGAGAATTTTCAGAGCCAAGAAATTTAACAACAGCTAATATATTTGCTAAAATTCTAAAAAATGTAAGGAGGGTAGCAAATGAAGAAATTAGTAGTGGCTTTTTTAACAGCAGGGTTAATGGCAAGTTCATCTTTTGCTATAACAAAGGATGAAGCTACTAAAAAGATCAAAGAATACGTTTCAGGCATGAATGCTATTTCAGACAAGATAACTGTATGTGAAAACAAAAAGTATTACATTGGAGAGATATATATTAAAGGTTATGAAAATTTTGATGTAGCAAGAGTTATTTTTGTGAATAAAGAAACTGGAGATATTCTTCCATCTTTCGCTGAACAAAAAGCTTACTGCTATATGCGTAATAAGTAATCATGGATAAAAAAATAGCTGTATTAACAAGTGGTGGAGATGCACCTGGGCTGAATGCTGCAATAAGGGCTGTCGTAAGGGCAGCCCATTATTATAACTATAAGGTAGTTGGTGTAAAGAGAGGATATAAAGGACTTATTGAAAAAGATTTTTGCTATCTAAACCCTAGAGATGTAGGACTAATAATAAACAGAGGTGGAACAATCCTTCTTTCTTCAAGAGAGCCTCGCTTTAAAGATTATGAGTATAGAAAAAAAGCAATTGAAAATCTTAAAGAAGAAGGAGTTGAAGCTCTATTTGTTATAGGAGGAAATGGTTCTTTTCAAGCAGCAAATCTTCTTGTTAAAGAGTTTGATTTTCCTGTAATTGGAATTCCCAAAACAATAGATAACGATACTTACGGAACAGATTACACAATAGGTTTTGATACAGCCGTTAACAACGCAGTTGATGCTATAGACAAAATAAGAGATACAACTATGTCTCACGAAAGGGTTTTTGTTGTTGAAGTAATGGGAAGAGATAGTGGTTTTATAGCTCTTGAAGCTGGAATAGCAACAGGAGCAGATGTTATTTTAATACCTGAATATCCTTTTCCAATGCATGTAATAGTTGATACAG
>JALWKR010000250.1 GCA_027081375.1 Persephonella sp. | reverse complement strand
GCCCTAAACATAGCCTATAACGCTAAAGTTGAGAGACCTTCCGTATGTAATGCAATAGAAAATCTCGTTGTTCATAAAGATATAGCTGAGGAATTTTTACCTGAAATAGCTTACTACTACGGTAAAGCTGGAGTTGAGATGAGATGCGACGAAAGAGCTTTAGAGATATTAAAAGACCATCCTAAAGCACAGGATACAGAAATAGTTCCAGCTACAGAAGAAGATTTTTATGAAGAGTTTTTAGATCTTATTATTGCCGTAAAAGTTGTTGATAACTTAGATGAGGCTATTGATTTTATCCATAAGTATGGTTCCTCTCATTCAGAAAGTATTGTTACAGAAAACTACACAAAAGGTATGAGATTTATTAACGAAGTTGACAGTGCTGCTGTTTATATTAACGCATCAACAAGATTTACTGATGGAAATGAGTTTGGATTAGGTGCAGAGATGGGAATTTCCACAGACAAAATTCATGCTAGAGGCCCAATGGGACTTAAAGAACTTACTATTCCTAAATTTATAATATTTGGAAACGGCCAGATAAGAAATGGAGTTGGTATTCCAAAAGAAGAAGAAAATATAGAAGTAGATACTTCTCCCTGTGAATTAAAATAAGAGGGAGCTTTTGCTCCCTTTTAGTAACCAATAATTAAGGATGTTAAAAAGTTTGTATCTGTCTTTTTATAGCTAGAAGAAGGTGGTTTGTGCTGGTAGGAAATGTTGTAGCCAACACCTAAAGATAAATGCTGGTTTATCTTTACTTCTAACGAATTATTAATATTTACATAGTACACAGAGTATTCTTTAAAAGACTGTAGATAATCTATTTCATTTTTAAAAACTAGATTTTTCAAGATATTCCAGTTTAAAGATAGATTTATATCTCCTGAAGTATAATCATTTGAACCTTCTTTTTTTAAATCCTCAAAAGTGTAACCAAGGGATGTTAGGAGTTTTAAATAAAATTTTTTGCTTTTTATAATATCGTAACCAAATCCTAGAGACCAGTTTGTTCTATAATCAAATCCTGAAAATCTATCTCTAAGATAATCTCCCTGTAAAAACCAGAACAGCTTTTCAGTAATCAATCTTTCCCATCTTCCAAGTCCGTAAAACTTGTTAGAGTTTTCTTTACCATCTGATTTCCCATAAAGGAACTCGCCTTTGATGTTAAATCTATTTGGAAGTACTTCTTTTTTAGCTTCTATTTTTATCTGTGCTGTTTCAATATCAGAATTTCCAGAAGTTTTTACGTAAGATAATTCAGAGTGCAAATTCCACTTATTATCTGTATTTGCATAGACTATATCAAAAAATCCTAAACATAAAATAGGTAAAAGTTTTTTCAAAATTTTCCCCTTAAATAAAGTCATAAGGTTATTTTATTTTACAGGAATAGATTGTCCTTAGAGGATATTAAGACATTTGAAATGGAAACAAAGAGGGAGCGAAAGCTCCCTTAAAAGACTACTTTATAATTTTAGCAACAACTCTTCTGTTTTTAGCTCTTCCTTCTTCAGTATCATTTGGAGCTATTGGCATGCTTTCTCCATAACCTTTTGCTATTACTCTATCTGGAGATATACCGTATTTTTCTATAAGAACTTTTCTTACAGCCTCAGCTCTTCTTTGAGATAGTTTAAGGTTATACTCTTCAGAACCTGTGTTGTCAGTGTGTCCTTGTATTTCAACTTTTATGTTTGGATTTTCCTTAAGGAATTTTGCGAATTTTTCTATTTCAGGCATGTATTCAGGTTTTATTTCTGCACTGTTCACATCAAAATGAATTTCAAGTCGTGCTTCTACAAAACATCCTTTTTCATCAACCTTATAACCTTTAGGAGTGTTAGGGCATCTATCAAGATAGTCAGGAACACCGTCTTTATCAGAATCTAGTGGACAACCGCTGTTATCAACTTTAACACCTATAGGTGTATTAGGACATTTATCTAAATAATCTGCTACACCATCTTTATCACTGTCTAACGGACATCCTTCTTTATTTACTTTTACCCCTGCTGGTGTATTTGGACATTTGTCTAAGTAATCAGGAATGCCGTCTCTATCACTATCTATAGGACAGCCGTTTTTATCTACATTTACTCCTACTGGTGTATCAGGGCATCTATCAAGATAATCAGGAACACCGTCTTTATCAGAATCTAGTGGACAGCCGTTGTTATCAACTTTAACACCTATAGGTGTATCAGGACATTTATCTAAATAATCTGCTACACCATCTTTATCACTGTCTAACGGACATCCATTTTCATTTACTTTTACTCCTATAGGAGTATTTGGACATATATCTTTTGAATCTACAACACCATCTCTATCACTATCTACTTCTCCTCCAAAAACAATATCAACTCCTACTGTTGGAATGAGGTCGTATCTTCCTTTCCACAGGCTTAAACCCTGTAAAGCTAGCTTTACACCAAGATTATTCCAGATTAAATATCTAACCCCTAAAGCACCATATATACCTGTTAATGTTTTATGGTTTAATGCGTTTCCACCAATTCCAAGAGATACGAAAGGAAACAGTTTTTCGTTTACAGGAGAGTAATAGCTTCCAAAAACAGCCCAGTCGTAAGAATCTCTAATAACATCTGGTCCTTCCAAAGAGGTTTTACCATATCCAAACATAACTCCAATACCAAAATTTGTAAAAACCTTTTCTAAGGTTAATCCCCCTGTTAAGTTATTTTTTAGTCCATAATATGTACTTCCAGATTTCGCAGATCTTTCCTCATCGTACATGTGGTACCCAATATGTGGCGAGTAAATAAATGAGTCTTTTAATCCAGCAGCAAACGTGTTTCCTGCCATGGCAATAGATAAAACAGCCACAGCTAGTTTCTTTTTAAACATAACAAACCTCCTCTGATTTTTTATAACTTAATAATGAATTACTAAGTTTATAATGTCAAGGAAGCTAAGTTATTCTAGAAATTTCAAAGGTAGATAAAATTTTCAAATCTTTTCCTTAAGATAAGAATATTCTGCATACTTCGTGCATTTGTGATCTTTCAATTGTAAGAAATATTTATATTGTAATGACTTTTTATGCTTATAAATTCAAAAATTCTAATATTAACATTGTATAGAAAATTTATAAGGTATAATAATTGCAAATAATTTGCATTAGCAAAATAAAAGGAGGTTAGAATGAAAAAACTATTACTAAACGCACTTCTCCCTATCCCTGTTTTTGCCTATGAAGTAAGTGGTTTATCTATTGAGTCTGCATATGGAGTTAAATCTTATTTACAATCTGTAACTTCTCCTGTTGATATTGTTACAGGGGAAGAGATAAAAGAAAAACATCCTTTTGATTTAAGAGATATTATTTTCAATAGAGATGGTTTTTCTTTCTCATCTGCAGGAGGATTTGGACAGACCACATCTGTATATCTTTGGGGATGTGATCCTAAAAGAACATTAACATTTATTGACGGCATTAGAATAAACGATTTTACAACTCCTAATATATCAGCTAACTATGAGCATCTTCTTTTAGAGGATATTGAACAAATAGAGATTGTTAAAGGTGTTCAGTCTGGAGTATGGGGAGCTGATGCTGTAGCAGGGGTTATAAACATAGTTACAAAAAAACCAAGAGAAGGATTTCATATTAAAGCAAAAGGATTATTAGGAGATTACAACACAAAAAAAGCAGGAATTTCTTTATCCTTTGCAAACAAAAAGTTTGATATTCTTCTTAGCTATTACTGGTTTAAAACTTCAGGTTATTCAGCAGCAGAACCTAAAAAGTCAGACCCTAGATATGGAAAAAGATGGGATGAGCTAGGATGGGAAAGAGACCCCTACAGAAATGAGACCTTTAACCTAAAAACAGGCTGGAATATAACTGAAAATGATAGATTTGAAGCTGTTGTGAAAAGCATTGATGCAGTTGTTCATTACGATGCTGCTTCTGGAACAGATGCTAAAGATTATGATGATCCGTGGGGATATGGAACGACAGCCTTTTTCAACCACTACTCCCAAAAAGCTTACAAGCTTCAGTACTCTAAACATATAAAAAATAACAACATCACAGCATTGTTTACAAAATCCACTTTTAAAAGAAGTCAGTTTGGAGGATACGAAGGAGAGTATAGAGAGTATACAATAAAGGATAAAGTTGATTATAACCTAGGATTTGTTAATCTAGGATTTTCTAAACAGCATTTTATCCATAATAAATCAGGTGGAACATCTTTAAACAAAAGGTATCACAACAACGGATACTTTATAACAAACGTTATGAATATATCAAACCTGCTTCTTTCTCAATCCCTAAGACATGACAGTTATTCAGCTTTTAAGGACAAAACAACATGGAAACTTGGTGGAAAATATTTCTTTAAAAGAGATATAAATATTCATGGAAACTGGGGGACTGGTTATAACGTTCCAACAATTGACCAACTTTATAATCCTTACTGGGGAAATCCAAATCTTATTCCCGAAAAAAGTATCCAGTGGGATGTTGGCGTTAACATAAAAGGTTTTAATATCACTTACTTTAAGTATTCAATAAAAGACATGATTGAGTATGACTTTGCTACGTACAAGTATAAAAACGTAGAAGGAAAATCAAAAATAAAAGGAGTTGACGCTTCATATTCCATATTCTTAGAGCCTGTATATATCAGACTAAACTACACTTACTTAGAAGCAAAAGATAAAAATGGAAAGAGACTTCCAAGAAGACCTAGAAATCAGTTTGGTTTTGATATTATCTGGTATCCTGATGAAAATATAAATATTGGTTTTTCAGGGGTTTATGTAGGAAGCAGAAAAGATATAGGAAATGTTCAGACAGGTTATTACACTGTGATAAATGCTTTTGCTAATATGAATATATTAGAAAACCTTAAGTTTTATGTAAGACTTGACAATATCACAGACAAATACTATCAGACTGTTGACGGATATGCTACATCCGGAAGAGCTCTTTATACAGGATTTGATTTTATCTTCTAAAAAGAGGGCTTTAAGCCCTCTAATCTCCTATAATAATTCTCATTTGAATTTTCTAAAAGAAGTATAAATTTTTAGCAAAAATAAAAACTTAAGGTGTGAAAAATGGCAAAAGTAGCAGTAATAGGAGCAGGTCTTGCTGGTAGTGAAGCAGCTTACAGGATAGCAAATGAGGGATTTGAAGTAGACCTTTATGAAATGAGACCACAGAAAAAAACTCCAGCTCACAGAACAGATAAATTTGCTGAGCTTGTTTGCTCTAACTCTTTAGGTGGAAAAGAGATAACAACAGGAGCAGGTCTTTTAAAAGAAGAGATGAAAATGCTTAACTCTCTTGTTGTTAAAACAGCCGAGGAGTTTAGCGTTCCTGCTGGTGGAGCTCTGGCAGTTGATAGGGAGAAGTTTTCTCAGAAGATAACAGAGACTTTAGAAAATCACCCTAACATAAACGTAATAAGAGAAGAAGTTAAAAAAATTCCTGAAAACTATGAAGTTGTTGTAATAGCTACAGGACCTTTAACTTCAGAAGAACTCTCTAAAGAAATTCAAAAGCTAACAGGACAGGAACATCTATACTTCTACGATGCTATAGCTCCTACTGTTGACGCTGAAACTGTTGATTTTTCAAAAGGATTTTGGGGAGATAGATACGGAAAAGGAGAAGGAGACTATTTTAACTGTGTTTTAACAGAGGAAGAGTATGAAAGATTTTATGAAGAGCTTTTAAAAGGGAAACAGGTTCCTTTAAAAGATTTTGAGAGAGCTGTATTTTTTGAAGGATGTCTTCCTATAGAGGAGATTGCAAGAAGAGGAAAGCAAACATTACTTTTTGGTCCTATGAAACCTGTTGGGTTAGTTGATCCAAGAACAGGTAAACAGCCTTTTGCTGTAGTTCAGCTTAGGAAGGAGAATAAAGAAGGAAGCCTTTTATCCATGGTTGGATTTCAAACAAAACTTAAATATCCTGAGCAAAAAAGAATATTTAGACTTATACCAGCTTTAAAAGATGCAGTGTTTGTAAGACTTGGTTCAATACATAGAAATACATTTATTCAATCTCAAAAAGTGTTAAAACCTACTCTTCAAATGAAAGAAAGACCAAATATACTTTTTGCAGGGCAGATAACTGGTGTTGAAGGATATGCTGCATCTTCAGCAACAGGTATTTTAGCAGGAATTAATGCAGTAAAGATACTAAAGGGTGAAGAACCAGTTGTTCCTCCTGAAACAACAATGCTAGGAGGACTTGTTAAATACATAACAGAACCAAAAGAAGAGCTTCAGCCAATGAACCCAAACTTTGCTCTTTTACCTAATTTAAAAGGAAAAAAAGTAAGGGATAAAAGAAAAAGAAAACTTCTTAAAGCTGAAAGAGCATTAAGAGATATGGAAAAGTTTGTTAAGGATCTCTCTTCTGTTTCTGCATAAAAAGGGGCTTTTAGCCCCTTCTATTAATGCTCATGTTTATGATGTTCTTCTATATGTTTCTTTCCAAAGTAAACCTCTTCAAACTTTTCTAAAGTTTCTCTTAACTTATCAACTACTTTAATATCTACAGACTGTTTTGCTTTCATAGCATAGAAAGATAACTTGTTTAAAAGTTCAAGCTCTTTTAAATACTTTTCATACTTTTCTTTATCTTTAGGGTCAACAGGTTTAACTCTTTGAGTAAAGAAGTACTGCCAAACTATCTCCTGTATTTTTCTTGCGTGAGCATCTTTATTATCAATCCATCTAACAACCTGATTTAATGTTAAAGGATCATTTAATCCTTTTGATAGCTCCTGAATAGCTCGCATAGATTTTTCAATAGTTAAAATATACTCCTGAATTTGATGAACCCTTGCCTCATCATCGTAAATACCACAAGGAATTTCGCAGTGAGCAAACGATGGAGTATAAGAAAATGTTAAAGACGCAACTGCTATAGAAACAGCTGTTATTAATTTTTTCATTGCACAAACCTCCTTTGTGATTTTTCTAGTTTAAGTATCAGGAATGAGACATATTAAAACTATGAGAAACAGCAGGATTATAAAAATATGCTTTCAAGTATAAAAAGAGCAGAGCTTTCTTTATCCATTGGTGGTATTTCTACCATCTTTCCATCTTTAAAGAGAATAATACCTTTGTGAGTTTCTTTACTGAAAACATCTAAAAGATTTCCAACTATAACATCTAGTTTTTTTCTCTTTAGCTTATCTTTTGCATTTTCAATTAAATTGCTGCTTTCTGCAGCAAAACCTATTAGTATCTGATCTTCTCTCTTTTTCTCTCCAATGGTTTTTAGTATATCTGGGTTAGTCTCAAGTTCAACTACAGGGCTTTCCTTAGCTTTTTTTAGTTTTTCTTTACTAAAGGTTTTTGGTCTAAAGTCAGCAACAGCTGCGTTCATTATTATAACGTCTACTTCAGGAAGATATTTTAAAACAGCTTCATACATATCAATGGCAGATACAACATCAATCCTTTTTACCCCGTAAGGAGTTTTTAAACATGTTGGAGCAGATATCAAAATAACATCTCCTCCTAAAGCATAAGCCATCTTAGCTAAAGCATATCCCATCTGCCCAGAAGAAGCATTTGATATATACCTAATAGGGTCAAAATGTTCCCTTGTTCCTCCAGCTGTAACAAGGACTTTCTTTCCTTTTAAAGGTTTTGGTAAGACAGTATACAAAGCTACAGTTTCTATATCTTCTATATTTGCAAGTTTTCCTTCTCCTTCCTCTCCACAGGCAAGTTCTCCTTCAGCAGGTTCTACAAATAGATGTCCCCTTTCTTTTAAAACAGATATATTTTCTTTTGTTGCAGGATTTTTATACATCTTTGTATTCATTGCAGGGGCTATAACAATAGGCTTTTCATAGGCTAAAGCTAAAGAGGTTAAAAAATTATCTGTTAATCCAATTCTCAGCTTTGCTATTGTG
Organism: Persephonella sp.; assembly: GCA_027081375.1. Lineage (GTDB taxonomy): Bacteria > Aquificota > Aquificia > Aquificales > Hydrogenothermaceae > JAADDV01. The sequence continues at coordinate 3,144 of JALWKR010000250.1, read as the reverse complement.
TTTGCTGACGCAGGAGCTATAACAAAAACATCAGGCCATCTAGCCCAGAATATATGCTCAAGACCTGTTTTTCCATCTCTCCAGTCTGATAAAACCTCCTCTCCCGTTAAAGCTTTAAAGGTAAGTTTTCCTACAAACTCTAAAGCTGAAGGTGTAGCTGTAACCCTTACTTCTGCTCCCTTTTTTTGAAAATGTCTTATTAGCTCACAAGCTTTGTAAGAAGCTATTGAACCAGTAACCCCTACTAAAACCTTTTTATCTTTCCAGAGCATAAAAAACTCCTGTTTAAAATTTTTCAATAAAATTATATAGACAAAAAAATTTTGAGGAAGACTGAGAATGGAAAATAATCTTGATGAAAAATATATGAAAGAAGCTATAGAACTAGCAAGAAAGAGAAAAGGCTTAACCCACCCAAATCCTACTGTTGGAGCTGTTATAGTAAAAGATGGAAAAATTATAGGAAAAGGTTTTCATGAAAAAGCAGGAAAACCCCATGCAGAAAGAGAAGCTATAAAAGATGCATTAGAAAAAGGATATAACATAGAAGGGGCAACAATGTATGTTACTCTTGAACCATGCTGTCACTATGGAAAAACACCACCCTGCACAGAAGCTATCATAGACAACAAAATAAAAAGAGTTGTCATTGCAACACTAGACCCAAATCCACAGGTTGCAGGAAAAGGGATTGAAATATTAAAAGAAAAAGGAATTGATGTTAAAACAGGGGTTTTAGAAGAAGAAGCTAAAGAGCTTAATGAGGACTTTTTTGTTTACATAACAGAAAAGAGGCCTTTTGTTCATCTTAAGATAGCTCAAAGTATTGATGGAAAGATTGCTACTTATACAGGTTCTTCTAAATGGATAACAGGAAAGGAAGCAAGAAAGTACGCTCATAAACTTAGAAAAGAAGCTACAGCTATAATGGTGGGAGTTGGAACAGCTTTAGCAGATAATCCCTCTTTAACTGTAAGACATGTAGAAACAGAAAAACAACCAAAAAGAGTTTTAGTAGATAAAGATTTAAAAACTCCTTTAGATTTTAATATCTTTGATAAATCTGCAGAAACCATTGTTATAACTTTAGATAAAGCAGATAAAGAGAAAATAAGGGATCTTGAAAAAAGAGAAAATATAAAAGTTATTATTCTTCCTCTAAAAGAGGAAAAGTTCTCTATTACAGATATTCTTAATGTTTTATACAGGGAAGAGATTGTTCATCTTCTTGTTGAAGGGGGAAAAAATCTTATAACACAGTTTATAAAAGAAGGTATATATGACAAAATCTCCCTTTTTGTTGCTCCTAAGATAATAGGAGAGGAAGGAATATCTTCTATAGGCAAACTTGGAATAAAAGATATAAAAGATGCAGTAAAGCTAAAAAGGAAAAAAACTTTAGAACTTGGGGAAGATATTCTTATAGAGCTTTCTAAACAATAGCGTATATATCTTTGAAAGCTCTACCTTCCTCAGCCCAGTCTAAACCATATCCAATAACAAATTTATCAGGTATCACAAATCCAACAAAATCTGCATTGTAGTTTACTTCTCTTCTTTCTTTTTTATCAAGCAAAACGCAGGTTTTTAAGATATTTGGTTCTCTCTGCTTTAAAGCTTCAACTAGAGCTTCCAGCGTTCTACCTGTGTCTATAATGTCATCCACTATAAGAACATTTTTCCCTTTTATATCTATTGACATATCTTTTACAAAGATAACCTCTCCTGAGCTTTCCATTCCTGTGTGATAAGAAGAAACCTGTATAAAATCTATTTTCACATTTAGATACTCTTGAAGCTCTCTAACTAAATCTGCAGTAAAGATAAAAGCACCTTTTAGTATTCCAACAACTAGTATTTCTTTATTTTCAAAATCTGAGGCGATATCTTTTGCTAACTGTTTTACCTTGTTTTTTATATCTTTTTCAGAAATAAGAATTTCTGCTTTTCTTCCTTTTATCTCCATCTAAAACTCCTTTTAACTTTCTTTCTGCATCTCTTTAAAAAGCTCTTCAGTTATAGGACCTTCTGCTTTTCTATTTATAAACTGCTGAACAACAGGATCAGGATGATTTTTTATCTCCTCAGGGGTTCCTATAGCATAGATAACTCCCTTATGTATCATGGCAATTCTATCAGCTATGGTAAATGCACTATCTAAATCGTGAGTAACAACAATAGATGTTACTCCTATGTTATCCCTCAAAGAAAGAATTAGATTGTCTATCATGGCACTTGTTACAGGATCAAGTCCTGAGCTTGGTTCATCGTATAAAACAATCTCAGGATTTGTTGATATTGCCCTTGCTAGAGAAACCCTTTTCCTCATACCTCCTGAAAGTTCAGAAGGATAAAGCTCTTCTATTCCTTTTAACCCAACAAGAGCAAGTTTTTCGCTGGCAAGTTTTCTAATTTCTTTAACAGGCATTTTAGTATTTTCTAAATAATAAAAACCTACATTTTCCCATACTTTTAAACTGTCAAACAAAGCTCCTTCCTGAAACAGATAACCCATTTTTTTTCTAAATTCTATTAGCTCTTTTTTAGTCAATGTTGTTATATCAACGCCATCTACTATAATCTTTCCAGAAGTAGGTTTTAAAAGACCAATTATATGTTTTATAGTGGTAGATTTCCCACTACCACTACCACCCATTAATACAAAAACTTCTTTTTCATAAACCTCAAAGGATATTCCTTTAAGGATAACTCTATCTCCAAACTTCTTTGTAAGATTTTCTACCTTTATCTTTACTTTCTTCAAAGCTGAAAGTCTTCTCCTAGGAAAATTTTTCTAACAGTTTCGTCCTGAACTATTTCTTCAGGTGTTCCTTCTGCAATAACTTTTCCATGGGCTATTATATAAGCTCTATCTGTTATTCTTAATGTTTCTCTAACATTATGATCAGTTAAGATAACTCCAATATCTCTCTTTATAAGCTCTTTTATCAAGTTGTTAATCTCCTTTACTGATACAGGATCAACCCCTGCAAAAGGTTCATCTAGCAAAAGAAAAGAAGGGTTTATAATAAGAGATCTAGCTATCTCTAGTCTTCTTCTTTCCCCACCAGATAGAGTAAAGGCTTTTTGATCTTTCAAATGATATATTCCAAAATCTTCTAACAGTTGCTTTGCCTTTTCCTG
>JALWKR010000249.1 GCA_027081375.1 Persephonella sp. | reverse complement strand
TTTTTTAGGGAGAACTTTCTCCTGTACAATATTTTTAGGTTCTGTTCTTTCTTCCTGTTCAATAAAATCTACTTTAGGCATCAATGTCCAAAATGCTAAACCTGCTGTGGCTTTACCAAGATTTTTCAAGAAGCTTCTTCTTTCTACTATCTGTTTTTCTTCTTGTTGTAATTCAAATTTTATTTCCTCTTCTTTTATTCTATACGGCCAGTCTATCTGCTTTAGAAAGTAATTTGCTTCCTCTATATTTTCTTTTATTTTTTTATGTAAATCTCCAACTTTACATTCTCTACAGTATCCTGTATCTATAACAATATCTTCTTCATTTTTTAATGATAGAGCTATCAAGTATTGAGGATCAAAAACTGTTGCACAGGGTACATTTTTTCTACATGAGATAACTGAATCTTTATTATCAATCATTTTTCTATAAACGTCTTCAACAGAAAAACCTCTTAGTGAAAAAGCTTCTGTTGGACATACACCTACACATGCCCCGCAAGATACACAGGTTTCAGGATTTACCTTAATTTTGTCCTCTTCATACACAACAGTATTTTCTACAGGGCAGATTTCAACACATTTTTGACATGAGCTATCTTTGAAATATACGTGGGTACAGTCATAAAAATTAAGATTTATTCTTTTAGACATTTTATTTCACCTTATGCTGTTTGTTCTTCTAATACTTCAGCTAAATAATCATAATCAGACATAATAAACTCAGCTCCAACTTCACATACATCATAATAAAATGGGGTTTCTGCTATATCTCTTGCTGCTAAAAGGTATATAGGTCCCCAGTTTGCAAGATGTTCTTCTAGAAATTTTTTCTGAAGCTGTCTTAATCTTCTTACTTCAAGCTCATTTTCTCTAGCTATAGCGTTTAGTTCTTCTTTTGCAAGGTTCATCATAAATTCCATCTCAATTGCTATATGGTCTGGAGATAAAGCTCTTGTTTTCTCCATATCTATTTCATATCCATGCTGATGATAAAACATAATTGTTGGATTTGTGATAGAAGCGTTTATATAACCTTCATCATTCATGAAAACAGATTCATAAGGATAAACATTTATTAGAAAAATTGTTGTAAAGTCAGGATTCAGATCTTCTTCTATAAGTTTTATAGTTTCTTTTTTATAAAGAAGTTCCCATTCTTTTGTATTTGGGAATAAGTCTAACAAATCAGGGGTATTTTTTAGCTTTTCTAATGTTGCAAAATCAACTTCTTCTATAAGAAGTCTTGATAAAAGTCCATACATATTTACTCTTGCCTGAGTTTCTTCAATAGTTCCCATTTCTTACCTCTTTAATAGATTTTTGAATTTTGTTTAAGAAAATATATAGAAAGGCAGTTAATTTTCACAGAAGAAAAATCACCTATATAAAGATACTTTTGAAAACAAATACATTTCATCTCACTAATAAAAGGCAATTTTCCATTGCCCTTTATTAGTGAGGGGGCATTAAGCCCCCTTTAAAAACTATTCTTCAGAATGTCCTTGCTGTGAAGATGGCATTCTGTATGCTTTATCTGTATGAGGATACCAAGGTCTTGGGAACCACTTAGGTCTTCTAAGAGCATTTGGTCCAGGAGCTGGTCTTGTAAGTCTATCTCTCCATGCCTGATAAACTTTAAATGTTGCTTCTGTATCAACAAACACATCTCCTATTCTATCTTCAGGTCCACCTTTTTCTACAAGTACCTTTTTGTGCCAGCAGTGCATTCCTGAAAGTGGATCAGGGTTTGCAGGGAATACTGCATTCTGCCATACACCAGAAGCTCCATTCCACCATACTTCTTTAATATCTTTATTTACTTCAGGATAAGGCCACTTTAACCATTTTTCAGAGTGTTCTCTCTCTACTTCGTGAGCCCATACTCCTCTTCTCCATCTAACAGCCCACTTGTGACCTTTATTTTCTATATCAGCTAAAGCAGATGCGTATGTTAGTATAGTTAAAGGCTGATCAAATCCTTCTACTTCAACACTGTTAACAAGTCTCCATCTTCCTGAGTGGTGAGAACAAGCAAGAACCCCTGGTCTTGTTGCCTGTGTTGGCATAGCCATTCCAACAAAGTAACCAGTTTTAATTCCTGTTAGAGAGTCTACAACCCAAACTTTTATAGGATCTCCTCTTTTTATACCTAATCTCTTAGCATCTCCTTCATATATCCATACAGGGTTGTGGTTTTGGGAGATTTCCATAAGCCATTTTGCGTTTGCTGAACGTGTGTGAATGTTGTAAGGAAGCCTGTAAATTGGGTTAAGAGCAAATGCATTTTCTTCTTCCATATAGCTGTGGTGAACATGAGAAAGGATATGAATTAGTTTCTTTCTATCAGCTTCATCTTTTGGATATATAGGAATAGCATATTCAGGCCAGTTCCACTCAACAAATGTTTTTGAGTAAAACTCAAGATGTCCAGTAGGTGTATGCCATCCAACTAAGAATTTACCATCTTTCTTAACAGCAATTGTATGTCTTTCTGAGTGGTATTTGTCTGCATTGTGATGTTTTAAGTAAACTGCACCTGTATCTGGGTCAATTTCACATTCAGATAAAGGTATCCATTTTCCTTTTACTTTTATAGCGTTCTTATCAGGGTCATA
>JALWKR010000248.1 GCA_027081375.1 Persephonella sp. | reverse complement strand
ACAATCCAGCAGGCAGTAGAGACGTTAAGAAACAGAATTGACCAGTTTGGAACATTAAACGCAAATATAGCCAGACTTGGGGAAAGAAGAATTCTTGTAGAGCTTCCTGGAGTTGTAGACCCAGAAAGAGCAAAAAATATTATTGGAAAAACAGCACAGCTTGAGCTTTTAGAAGTTATAGATACTGCCTATAGTAAAGAAGAACTTCTGAAAAGATACCCTGAAGGACTGCCAAAGGGAACAAAAATACTAGAAGGTGTTCCAAAAAAGATTAACGGAAAGGTTATAAAAGAGTATTTCCTTGTTAAAGATACTCCTATTATCACAGGAGCTATGCTAAAAGATGCCAGAACAACTGTAGATCAGGCAGGAAAACCTGCTGTTAATTTTGAGCTAACAGATGAAGGGGCACAGATATTTGGAGAAGCAACAGCTAAGCTTATAGGGAAAAGGCTTGCTATTGTTCTAGATAACAAGGTTATATCTGCTCCTGTAATACGTTCAAGGATATCAAAATCTGGACAGATAACAGGAGATTTCACTCCAGAAGAAGCAGCTGATTTAGCCATTGTACTAAGAGCAGGAGCTTTACCTGCACCAGTTAAGATACTAGAGGAGAGAGTTATAGGTCCAACCCTTGGAAGAGATTCTATAGAAAAAACTGTTAAAGCAGGTATTGCTGCTCTTGTTTTAGTTGGATTGTTTATGCTATGGAGATATGCAATATCAGGATTTATCTCTATAATGGCTCTTTTATTTAACGGTATTCTCCTTTGGGCTGCTATGGCATTTTTAGATGTAACATTAACTCTTCCTGGTATTGCAGGTATTATTCTTAATATTGGTATGGCGGTAGATGCAAACGTTATTATCTTTGAAAGAATAAAAGAGGAATTAAAGAAAGGAAAAACCCTGAGAGTAGCAGTAGAGGAAGGTTTCAAAAGGGCATGGGATGCAATTCTTGATGCACAGATTACAACATTAATAGCTGCATTTGTGCTGTTCCAATTTGGAACAGGACCATTAAAAGGTTTTGCTGCTACTTTATCTATAGGTACAATAACATCTATCTTTACAGCGATATTTGTAACAAAAGTATTCCTAGACATTGTTCTAGGTGGTAAAAAATCTCTAAAATACGCTTTCTAGGAGTGAGAAATGAGGCATTTTCTAAGTGAACCACCAAAAATTGATTTTATGAAACTAAAGAAAATAGGCTATATATCTTCTTCTGTTTTAGTTATCTTAAGTATTGTTATTATCTTTGTAAAAGGATTTAATCTTGGACTTGATTTTACAGGGGGAACATCTGTTCAGGTAAAATTTCATCAAAAAGTAACTCCAGCTGATATAAGGAATGCTTTAAAGTTAGTTAATCTTGAAGATTCAATGATTCAGGAAGTTGGAACAACTGGAGATGAATATGAAATAAGAGTTTCTCTAAAGAAAGGAAAATCCTCAGAAATTGTAAAAAAGATAAAAAAAGCTCTTAACGAAAAATTTGGAAAGGATAAGTATGAGATAAGAAAAATTGATTACATAGGTGGAGTTGTTGGAGAGGAGTTAAGAAAAGCAAGTGTTTATTCAATAATTGCAGTAATGATAGCTATTCTTATTTATGTTGGATATAGATTTGAACCTATATTTGCAATAGGAGCTGTTGTTCCATTATTCCACGATGCTATTTTAACTATGGGAGTATTTTCTCTATTTGGATTGGAAGTTGACCTGTCTGTTGTAGCTGCAATTTTAACAGTATTAGGTTATTCATTAAACGACACAATTATTATCTTTGACAGAATTAGGGAAAATATAAAAATAAGAGGAAAGAAAAATCTTCTTCAAATTGTTAACCAGAGTATAAACGAGAACCTTGCAAGAACACTTATCACTTCTGGGACAACGCTATTTTCTGTTTTGGCTCTTTACCTATTTGGAGGGGAGTCTCTTAAAAACTTCTCTCTTGCCCTTTTAATAGGTATTATCTTTGGTACTTATTCTTCTATATATGTAGCTTCTCCTATTGTTGTTGATTTAGAAAACTACTTTAGGAAAAGAGCTTCTGCTGAGAAAAAAACAGCGGAGGCTTAATAATGCTGCTAGAAAATTTGTCTTATGTTGAGGTAGAAGGATATCTAACAGAAAAAGATATAGTCCTTATACCCATAGGTTCCACAGAACAACACAGTCCCTATGGGCTAATAGGGACTGATTTTATAACGGCAGAAGCTATAGCTAGAGAAGTTGGAAAGAGAATGGATATTCTTGTAGCTCCAACGGTAAATTATGGAATGTCCCAGCACCATATGGGATTTGCTGGAACTGTTACGTTATCTCCTGAAACTCTTATATCTCTTGTTAAAGATATTGTTAACTCATTCTTAGAGCACGGTTTTAAAAGAATAGTTTTTATAAACGGACATGGAGGGAATATAAATCCTGTAAATACAGCCTTTGAACAGCTAAAGTATGAAAACAAGAGAGGGATTTTTAAGATAATATCATGGTTTTTGCTTCCTGAAGTTCAAGAGATGGAAAAGATGATTTTTGGAGATAAAAATGGATATCATGCCACTCCTTCTGAAGTTTCTATCACAAAATATTTGAGACCTGAAGCTTTTCAGACAAAACCTAAT
>JALWKR010000247.1 GCA_027081375.1 Persephonella sp. | reverse complement strand
CTACTGAAAAGATTTATAAAATACTTAGAATAAAAATCCAGCTTCAAAAGCAGCTACAGTTCTGCTGTCTTTAGTTGATCCATCATCTTCTACAAATACTTTTTGGTCTGCTGATACATAACCAAGCTCAACTCTTGCAAATGTGTTTTTAGTAGGTTTCCATGTTGGAGTGATTGTAAATGACCAAGTTCCTTTTTTACCAGTTAAGTAGATACCACTACCAAAAGCATCATTAGAATCCCCATTATCAACATATTCAATTCTGATTGGGAATGTTACATTTGCAATTTGTGCATCTAAAAGGTCAATATTAATGTTTAATGCTACACCCCATGCAGAGTCATCAGCCTTTGCATCGTGCCCTAGGAAATGCCCTGTTCCAGTAGCTGATCTTTTTACTGCATCATCTAAAGTTGTATAGTCAACTTCAATTCCAGATTCTAAAATTCCAAAATCTACAGATGTGCAAAGAACATAAAGATTTCTTCCTTCAGCTTCATCATATGTATGTAACGCTACTTTTCCTCCTACACCAACAAGGTCTTTTAAGTTAAATGCAATACCAGCTTCCCACGCATCAGAGATACCATATCCAAGAACTCCAGTAGAACTTCCTTGTAATAAACCATGACCTTGGTTATATCCCACGTAAACTTTAGCAATTCCAAAGTCATAAGAAGCTCTTGCCCCAGCATAAGCTACAGGGTGTCCTGTAAATAAAATACCTCTTGTGTAGTTTCTATTTAAAATAGTTAAAGGAGCTTCTCCAAACTGATTCCAGAGTAAACCAGCATCAATAGAAAGTCCTTCCACTGGAGCAATTGTTACATAAGCGAGCCAAGGTTTAAAATCTGTAGTATTTCCCCAAGCAATAAGTCTTTTTCCTTCTGGTGGTAATGAGTTATCACCATTTACAACAGCTGAAGAAGCTATTAATGTAGGAGCCTCAAAAGATGCAAATGCTGCATTAAAGCCTATTGGGCTATTAACATCAGCTTTTTTCATTAAACCAATAGCAAACGTTGAAACATGGAAGTTATCATTATTACCGTCATTTCCAAAGTTTGAAACTGCATGATCAGTATTTTGCCAGTCGTAAGATGCAGAAACACCACCATATAATACAATGTCAGAATTTGCTACTGTTAAAGTTCCTGCATTTGCTGCGTTTACTGCTAAAAGTCCTGCTGCTGCCAAACCTAAGATTTTTTTCATGGTGAAACCTCCTAAATATGATTTTTTTATAATTTCCCTAATTTTATATCATATTAAATGATAATAACATTGTCAATTCCATACTTTATAGAATATTCGAAACTTCCTATTAAACCTTTAATCAAAATTTATGCCATAAATATTACTATAATATTAAAGATAGTAAAGAATACGTAATCTTCAAGAAAGTTTAATATTTAGAAGAGTTGATTTTTGCAAAATTTCAAAGACACATTTGCAAATTTGCCATAAAAACCGATAATGATTATTATTCATTATGTAAGTAACTAAAAGTGGGGATTTAGTTATGAACAAAATAACTTTAGATGAAGTGACGTATATTAAGCCTGTAACTGACGAAAAAAAGCAAGAAAACATATATGAAAATAAACAAAGGAAATTAAAAAGAAAAAAACAGGAAAAAAGTAAAGAAGAAGTGAAAAAAGAAGGACATATTATAGATATATATGTTTAATTTCCGTAACACAGACAGTTCATTATATCGTAATAATCCTTCCATAGACCTCTTCTGTGTTTTTTAGCATTTTCAAGAAGATCTTCTAAATATTTAGGGTATTTTGCCTTTCTATATATGCATGCGTAACCATCTTTTATTATTTCCTCGTTGTAAAGCTCACCTTTCTTATTCCATATAAGAGCTAAATATCTTTTAAAATGACCCTGTCCTTCTATTTTAACTTTTACTCTATCTCCCTTATGAAAATTTCTTTTGGCATAAGCAGTTGCTTTTTGTCCTGCTTCTCTCATTTTTCTTTTAGAAGTTCCACACTTTTCTACATCTTTAAGCAGTTTGTAACCTTCATTTTTTTCAGGGGTGTCAATCCATAATAACCTTAATTTTGCTTTTCTTCCATCTTCTAACCTTACAGTTAGAGTATCTCCGTCAGCTATTTTTTCCACTTTTGCTATGTATTCTCCTGGAGGGATTACCTGAGTTGTTTTTTCTGTTGTTTTTGAAGTTTCAGATGTAGGCTTTTTTAATATCTTCTCTTCTAAAATATAAGAAACTATAGCAATAACTAAAGCTAAAACTATCCCAATAATCTTTTTTGAATTCATTTAAATTTCTCCAATCTGTCATAAAATATTTAAAAAATTATATCAGATATACTGGAGGATATAGAAAAATGCTTAAATATCTTGAGGTAGTTACACAGAAGAGAACTCATTTTGAAGATATAACAAATGCTGTACAGGAAATAGTTGATGAAAGTGGAGTAGAAAATGGAATATGTTATTTATATGTTCCTCATACAACTGCAGGAATATTTATAAATGAAAATGCTGATCCAGATGTTAAATGGGATATTGAGCAGACTTTAGAAAAACTCATTCCATGGGAAGATAGCTATAAACATATTGAAGGTAATGCCGCTGCTCATATAAAATCTATTTTAGTTGGAACTAACACTTTTGTTCCAATAAAAAATGGAAAGTTAATGTTGGGAACGTGGCAGGGTATATTTTTCGCAGAATTTGACGGACCTAGAGATAGAAAGGTTATTGTTAAAATCATAGAAGATTAAATTTTTCTATAACTTTAATATTAAATTTCCTTTCATAAGTAGCGAAAGGAATAATAAAATAAGAAGGGAGAGAAATTATGATTTTTAAGGGACTTGAGGTATCTATAACAGGAATGCAGGTTCAGAGAGTAAGAATAGATATAGCATCTAGTAATCTTGCAAATGTAAATTCCACAAACGACGGAACTGGAAATCCTTACAGAAGAAAAGTTCCTGTTTTTGAAACAGTTCTTGATAATTCTGGAGATATTCCTTTATACAAAGTAAGAGTATCTAAAATTCAACCTGATATGTCTCCTTTAAAAGCAAGATATGAGCCTGGAAATCCTGATGCAGATGAAAATGGATATGTATATTATCCTAATGTGGATCCTGTAAGAGAAATGGTTGATATAATGTCTGCTATAAGAACATACGAAGCAAACTTAACTGCATTTAATACTCATAAGGATATGTTAATCAAAACAATTGATATACTAAGAGTATAAAGGGAGAGTGAATTATGAAAATTAATAGACTTGAAAATATTAATGATTTTTTTCATCCTCAGATAGAGAAGAAAGAAGGGATATCTTTTAGTGATTTACTTAAAGATTTTGTTGCAGATATAAATAATGATTTACTTCAGGCTAAGGAAGCTGAAAAGAAGATAGCCTCAGGAGAAGTTGAAAATATTCAGGAACTTTTGTATCAAATATCTAAATCAGAGATTTCTTTAAGATTAATAACAGAGATAAGAAATAGAGCTCTAGAGAGTTATCAAGAAATAATGAGAATGCAAGTTTAAGGGAGAGTGAATTAATTGAATATAGAAAATATAAAAAATAGGATTCCAGAAAATATAAGAGAGCTCCTAACCCCAAAAAATTTAGCTATTTTGCTGTCTGGTTTACTTTTAATCTCTCTTCTTGGTTTAGTTGCTGTAAAAGCCTTTAATAAAGAGGAGTACGCCGTTTTATATACCCATTTAAATCCTGATGATGCAGGAAATATTCTAGCTGTTTTACAGGAAGAACATATCCCTTATAAAGTGGAAGGAGATGGAAGTATTATTCTTGTTCCAAAGGATAAAGTTTATGAAATTCGTCTGAAACTAGCCGCAAAAGGTATTCCCTCCAGTAAAACTGTAGGTTTTGAAATCTTTGAAGAACCTAAAATGGGAATAACCAATTTTCAGGAAAATATAAATTATCTCAGGGCTTTAGAAGGGGAATTAGAGAGAACTATAAGAGAGATAGATGCTGTTCAAAATGCAAAAGTTAACATAGCACTGCCTAAAGAGAGTATTTTTGTAAGAGAAACAGATGAGCCAAAAGCTTCTGTTGTTGTCAAATTATGGCCAGGGAGAGATTTAACAAAAGAACAGGTTAAAGCAATTGTTTTTCTCGTTTCTCACGCTGTTCCTAGACTAAAACCTGAAAATGTTACTGTGGTGGACAATAAAGGAAGGGTGTTAACAGACCTTCTTGAAGATGAAGAAAAAGTTGCTTCAGGCAAAACAATAGAGATAAAGAGAAAATTAGAAAGACAGATAGAAAAAAATGTTTTTGCAATTCTTTCTAAAGCTTTAGGACCAGATAAAGTAGCTGTAAAAGCTGCTGTTGAAGTCGAAGTTGGAACCCTAAGACAGAGAGATGAAATATACGATCCAGATAGAACTGCTGTTGTTAGTGAAAGAAAGATACAGGAAAAAGAAAGAGGTACCCAGACAAATCCTGCAGGTCCTCCTGGAACATCCACAAATGTTCCACCTGTAATTCAAGGTGGAAATCAGGCAAGTTTATCTACATCTAAAGAGAAAAAGGATGTAACGAAAAATTATGATGTTACCAAAACACTAGTTGATACCCAGAAACCTATTTTTAGAATAAAAAGAGTTTCTGTAGGTGTTTTATTAGACGGAAAATATATAAAAGAGCAAACAAAAGATGGAAAAACTGTAGAAAAGTTTGTTCCTTTATCAAAAGAAGAACTTGAACAGTACAGAAAACTAGTAGAGAGTGTTGTAGGTTTTAATCCTAAAAGAGGAGATAAAATAACAGTTATCAGCGTACCTTTTTCAAAAACAGCTTCAGCACAGGCTTTTTATCCATATTCAGAAGAGAAAAGGAACACATATATAATGATTGGAGGTATAGTTTTTCTTATTTTAATTCTACTTGGAATTCTCTTCTTTATTCTTAAAAAGAAGAAAAAAGAAAAAGCAGAGGTTATTACTCCAGGTTTATCCCCAGAAGCTGTAGCAGGACTGTATGCTGCTCATGAGAAAGAAGTTGAGGAATTTAAGATAGAAAGGGAACCTATTTACAAAAAAATTCTGGAAGTTTCTGAAGAAAGTCCTGAACTTATAGCAAAACTTTTAAGCAAATGGCTTAAAGAGGAAAAATAATGCCAAACTTAAATATAGAGGACTTTAGTAATCTTTATCTCAAGGTTAAAGAAAGAAATATTGAAGAAACAAAACCTGATACTGAAAATGAGCCTATATCAGTTGAGGAAGTAGAAAAATATTACCTTGAAAAGATACGACTGCTAGAAGAAAAATATCAAAAGCATATAGAAGAGGGGAGGAAAAAGGCTTTTGAAGAAGGTTACAAAAAAGCAAAAGAAGAATTGGAAGAAGGCTTTAAAGAAAAACTAGAGACTACGTTAAATAATGTAATAAAAGAAAAAGAAGAAGAAATAAATAAAAAGCTTAAAGAAAAAAATAAGGAAATTTCCAATATCTTGAACCAGTTGAAAGAGAAATATATGCAAAAGATTGATTTTATAGAAGAGCTTATTATTTCTTCTTTAGAAGAGATATTAAATTATCTGTATTTACATCCATCTAATAGAGAAATTTTGGAAAAAGAGATAAGAGATATCATCAGACAGATAAAAAACTCCTATTCAATAAAAATCACGATATCTCCATACTTAAAAGAGTATTTTAAAGATGTTGATAAAAATGAGATAGAAGTTGAGATTGATGAAAATTTATCTCAAAATGATTTTATTATAGAATTTGATCATGTTCAAATAGAATCTAATTTTAAGGAAAAGGTAAAGATACTAAAAGATGAAATTAAAAGAGAGATTAAGAAAAATACCCAAATATAAGATAAAAGGAAAGGTAACTAGCGTTATTGGACCTATAATAGAGGCTGTTTTACCAAAGGTTTCTATTGGAGATGCTTGTATTCTTGAAAATGGGTTAGAAGCTGAAGTTGTTGGTTTTAAAGACGGAAAAACTCTTTTAATGTCTTTTGATGATACTGTGGGAGTTTCTGTTGGTAGCTGGATAGAAGCAAGACAGGAACCTGTAAGTATAGGGGTAGGAGAAGACCTTTTAGGAGCTGTAATAGATCCCTTTGGAAATCCTTTAAATAGAGAAAAAATAGAATATTCTCAGCAGTACTATCTTAAAAATGATACAATAAACCCTCTTCATAGAGATAGGATAAAAGAACCTTTAGATGTTGGTGTTAGAGCTATAAATGCTCTTTTAACCCTTGGTAAAGGACAGAGAATAGGTATATTTGCAGGAGCAGGAGTTGGGAAAAGTACCCTTCTTGGAATGATATCTAGATTTACAACTGCAGATGTGAACGTTATAGCACTTATTGGAGAAAGAGGAAGAGAAGTAAGAGAGTTTATAGAAGATAATCTTGGAAAGGAAGGATTAAAAAAATCGGTTGTTGTTGTTGCAACCTCAGATCAAACTCCATTAGCAAAAATAAGAGCAGCTTATACTGCAATAACTATAGCGAGATATTTCTCAAATAAGGGTAAGGATGTTCTTTTTCTTCTTGATTCTCTAACTAGACTTGGTATGGCTCAAAGGGAGATAGGACTTGCTATAGGTGAACCTCCAACTACAAAAGGATATACTCCTTCTGTTTTTGCTCTTTTGCCAAAGTTTATAGAACAGGCAGGTGCTTTTGCAGATAGAGGAAGTATCACAGGAATATACACAGTTTTAGTTGAAGGAGATGATATCTCAATGGATCCTGTTGCTGATGCAGCAATGGGATTTTTAGACGGTCATATTGTTTTATCTAGGGAATTAGCCAATAAAAGAATATTTCCAGCTATAGATATTTTAAAAAGTGTAAGTAGATTAATGCCTCAGCTTGTAAGCACAGAAATATTAAACTATCAGACAGTATTTTACGAAATAGAAAGTACATACAGAGAAGCTGAAGATATGATTAATTTAGGATTATATAAAAAAGGAAGTAATCCTAAGATAGATCTCGCTATAGATATGTATCCAGAGATAGTTAACTTTATAAAACAGGACATGAATGAAAGAGAAGCTATAGAAAAAAGTTTTGAAAAGTTGATAGAGCTTGTTAAAAAGATTATCCATATAGGGGAGAGTGAATATGGAATTAAGTGGAACTTACAATGATTTAATAAAAGAACCTAAAGTAGTTGATAAAAACTACGATAACTCTAAAATGTCAAATGAGGACTTTCTAAAAGTCCTTCTAGCTGATCTTCAGTGGCAGGATCCCCTTGAAGCAAAAGATATCTCTGAGTTTATCAATAACTCTGTTAAACTCAGAGAAATGGAAGTCTTAAACGACTTTCAAAAAACAGTGGAACTTCTAAAAAAAGTAAATGAATCAAACGCTCTTTTATATGGTTCATCTCTAATAGGTAAAAAGATTTTTTATGAAGGAAATGCAACCTATGTAAAAGATGGAAAGTCAACAGTTCAGTTGAAGCTTGAGGATGATGCAGAAGTTGTAAATGTTATTGTGATGAACCAAGCTGGAGAAGTAGTAGATGAGAAAACCTTTGATAATGTTAAAGGTGGTCAGATTTTAACATTTAAGATAGAAAATGAAAAACTTCCTGACGGTTATTACACTGTTTATGTGGATGCTCATAGAAATGGAGAAAAAGTTAAAGCAAAAGTTTTCTCCCAAGGACTTGTAGAGAGTATTTTAAGAGAAGATGGAAAAATAAAAGCAGTTTTTGGAAATAACAAAGTAGATATAGATGCTATTGTACAAATAGGAGGTTAAAAAGATGATTCAATCATTTTACACAGGGAATGCTGGTCTAAATGCAAATAAAGAATGGCTTTCTATTATCTCAGACAATATTGCTAACGTTAACACAATAGGTTTTAAAGCAGAAAGGGCCAATTTTGAAGATTTAATTGCAAGAAGCTTATCTACATACGCAAACGGTTCTCCTAAGAATATGGAAATTGGTGGTGGATCGTTTGTTGGAAGTACAGTTAAGGATTTTTCTCAAGGAGCTTTTATGAACACTAACTCTCCAACAGACCTTGCTTTAGATGGAGAAGGTTTCTTTATGGTGGAAGATAATGCAGGTGTAAGGTATTATACGAGAGCAGGACAGTTTAGACTTGATGCCAATGGAAACTTAATTAACCTTAATGGAATGCATCTTCAAGGGTGGATGTTAGATGAAAATGGGAATATTGCAGGAGCTATTGGAGCTATAAATATTAAAAACTCTATAGATCCTCATGTTACATCAAAAGTTATTTTTAAAGAACCTACAAATCTTGCAGTATCTTCTCCTTTTATCACCCAGCCTTTTGATGCAAGCGATTCAAACACATTTAGTTATATAAACAATATTCAGGTTTACGACTCAATAGGAAGATCTCATAACCTAGAGTATTTCTTCATCCATATAGGAACAAATAAATGGAGAGTTTTTGGTCTTTTAGATGATGAGCCTATACAGTACACAAAAGATGGTGTAACCTACGACGCTTTAGAGATAAACTTCAACAGCAACGGAGAAGTGACAAATATAAACTTTGTTGGTCAAGATTCAGGAGAACAAACTGCAGACTGGACGGAAAATACAGACTTAGGAGAGTATACAAACTCAGCTCTTACTCAGCCAATTCTAATAGGTAGTGTAAAAATAACAAACTTTAATGGTACACCTGTTAAATGGATAGATGATGGACACGGAAATATTATTGACCTTGAAAATGACAACAGAGTTGTAGGAAAAATAAGCTATGATGATGGAAAAATACTTATAAATCAGGCAGCTGGAGATGGTTCTTCAGGCTCAACTCTTACTGTTTCGTATAAAACGTATGATGATGCTGTATCTACTCCTGGAGGAGATTATACAAATATACAGGCTGATGCTATTGCAATGAACAACGAGTATTCACAAACTTTAAATACTGGAGCAAATCCTCTTCAAATATCTCTAAACATTGCAGAGATTAAGCAGCTAGATTCAGATTTTATCTTCTATGCTGAGCAAAATGGATATGCAAAAGGAGATTTACTTTCTGTAGCTGTTAGCGAAGATGGGAAGGTTAGAGGAGTTTACTCTAACGGACAGGTTAGAGACTGGGCTCAAATAGCAATAGCAACGTTCAAAGATAAAGAAATCCTTGTAAGAAAAGGAAATAATCTATATCTTCCAAATCAGCAGACATTTACTCCTATAATTGTTCCTGGTGGAGTTATCTCAAAAGTAAGAAGTGGATTTTTAGAACTTTCAAATGTTGATATATCAAGAGAATTTATTAACCTTATTACAGCTCAAAGAGCATATCAGGCAAATGCAAGAACAATAACAACATCTGACCAAATTCTTCAAGAAACTATGAATATGAAGAGATAATAAGGCTTCATAACCCTATCCTCCTTTCCCTATAATTTCTTCTAGGGGAAGGAGCCTTTTTAATCAAATGAAAAGTACTGCTTTCTAGCTTTTTCAAAGATAAATCTATCTTCTATAGGAATATATGCAGTTAGTTTATTTCCTAAAACACAACCAGTATCTATGCCGTAGCATTTGTTGTTTATATAAGGCTCGTCATATACTACATGACCATAAACAATCTTTGGAGAATCAGGTTTTAAAACTCTATCTTTTGTCCAGTCTAACCTTTCAGGAAATCCTTTTTCTGTAAACCTTCCTGTTGTTTCTCCGTATATAACAAAATCCTTTATTTTTTTATTTACTTTCCCAATCATCTCATCTTTTATTCCTGCATGAGCCACAATAACATCTTCTTTTTCTGTTTTTATTATTAGGTAGAGAGGACAGCTTTCATAGTATTCTATGTACTCCTTTCTAAACACTTCTCTTTCTTCTTCATATAAAGATAAAAACTCCTCAACAGTTTTTTGCATACCATAGCTAACTTTAACATTTTTTCCTTTTAGCCATCTGTAAAATTTTAGATTGTGATTACTCTGAACTTCTATAAAGTTTCCCTCTTTCTTTAAAGAAAAGCAGTATTTAACTGTTTCTATATTGTAATCCCCTCTATCCACTGTATCCCCAACAGAAACAATATACGTATCTTTTCCATACTCTTTTCTTATTTTTTCCACAAGGGCTTTAAACTCATAAAAACAGCCGTGAATATCTCCTATAACTGCAAAAGGTTTATCTATTTCTATTGTCAAAAAGTTATCCATTTAGTTTGCCTCAAATTTCAAAGTTATATATCTTATATATTCTTGCTATTTTTAAATAAATATCTATGAGAGAGGCCATGAGAAGAGGATTAGTAATTGATAGAGAAGCTCAGATGATAGGAGTTTATCTATTTGATGAGGATAAAGTCTATAGAGGTATTCCAAGAAAGAAAGTTCTAAAAAAGACAAAGATTTATGCAGGGGATTATGTCCTTGGAAATGTTGTTGACCCTCAAACGTTTGCTATAGAAGATGTAGAAGAAAGGAAAAACCTTTTAGTTAGACCCCCTGTAGCAAATGTAGATAGAGCAATTATTGTTGTTGCTATAAAAAATCCTGATTTTGATAACTTCCTTTTAGATAATCTCCTTGTTGTTTATGAGCATGAAGGAGTTGATCCAGTTATTGTTTTTAATAAGATAGATACCCTTCAAACAGAAGAGAAACTAAAAGAGCTTGAAAAGTGGACATCTATATACACCAATGCAGGATACGATGTGGCAAAAGTTAGTGCAAAAACAGGTGAAGGAATAGACAAAATAAAGGAATATGTAAAAGGCTCTATCTGTATTTTAGCAGGACCATCCGGAGTAGGAAAAAGCTCTATACTCTCTGCTCTTTTAGGTATAGAGCTTGAGACAAGAGAAGTTAGTGAGAAGACAGGAAGAGGAAGGCACACAACAACAGGAGTAAGACTTTTTAAATTTGGAAAAAACTCTTTTGTAGGTGATGCTCCTGGATTTTCAAAGGTGGATGCCCTTTTATTTATGGATAAGAAAGAAGTTAAAGACTACTTTAGAGAGTTTCTTAGATATACCTGTAAATATCCAAACTGCACCCACACAAATGAGCCTGAATGTGGTGTGAAGGAAGCAGTAAAAGAAGGAGAAATTTCCTGTGAAAGATACAAAAGCTATTTAAAGATTATCAAAGCTTTCGTTGAAGATCTGGAGGAGCTATGCAGCTGAAAGAGAATGTATCTCTAGTTCAGAAAACGGCGTTGTTTTATACTGCTGCTGAGCTATCAAGAAGAGGCTTTAACGTTAATATCTTAGATGATAATATAC
>JALWKR010000246.1 GCA_027081375.1 Persephonella sp. | reverse complement strand
ACTTTATTTTTTTGTATTTCTGTTGCCACTTCATAATTTGCTACAGAAAAATATCCAGCAAATCCACAACACATCATAGCATTTTCACCTTCAACATACTTTGCATTATCTACATTTTTAAGTACTGTTCTATATACATCTGGATCAGTTTTCATTGCAGTATAGGAGTGACATGGAAAATGAAAATAAACTCTCTCTCCATTTCCTCTAAACGTAAAGAAACCCTGTTCTTCAAGGATTTCAGCAAAATCCTTAACAGGATATCCGTACTCTTCTTTTAATGCTCCTCCACATGTAGGACACGCAACAACGATAGCATCAAAATCATACTTTGAGATTTCCTCTTTATTATGTTTCACAAGTTTTTCAAACAGCTCAACCTCACCTCCATAGAGCTGGGGAGCACCACAACATCTTATATTTTCAGGAACTATAACTTCATAACCAGCTTCATTCATAAGTTTTATAACGTTTTCTCCTGTTTTCCCGTAAAATGCATCAATCATACATCCAGTAAAAAATAGAAGTTTCCCTTTTGAACCTTTTTTTGGTTTTGAAACTTTTCCCCTTAGGGCAAAAGGTTTTGCAGTTGGTTTTGGCATAAGTTTAGTGTATTTGGGAATTCCTGTATTTAGAAAAACTGCGTTATATTCTGGTACATCTTTTCTGAAAATCTTTCCGTACATGTTCATCAAAGTAGGAGCAAATTTCATTGCTGTCTTTGTTATTGCATTTCCCATCATTGCAAGACCGTTGTAGACAGCATCTTTAACATAATCTTTCTGTCCTAATTTCTCTTTTACTTCATGTCTTGCTCTAAACATAATCTCTTTGTACTCAACTTCGTTTGGACATATCCATTCACAGCGGCGGCACATTGCACACTCATTCCATTGCCTTGCTATATCTTCTGTAAGAGGCATTATCCCATCTACCACAGCTTCAGCTAGAGCAAGTCTACCTCTTGGAGAAGACCTTTCCTCTTTTACGACGCTGTATGTTGGGCAAACTGAACGGCATGCAGAACATTTAACACACTGATGAGCAAGTTCAACAGTCAGTTGAACATTTATTTTATCAGCCATTTTTTCCTCCTTTACTAACCTTAATAACTTTGTTGAAACATCTGTCTGTTTCTATTTTCCCTTCTAGTACCAAATCGTTTATTATCTTTTGGGCTTCATTTCTATCTATATTAAACTGCTTAACAATGTCTCCAGTTTTTACAGGAAGTTTAGCTTCTGTTAAAAATTGAAAAACCTTTTCTTTCATAGGAAAGTACTCCTAGCATTGTTGTTTCTAATATAGACACTAAAGAAAATTAACACTATAACACAAGTCATAAAAGTGAGTGAACACTAACAAAAAGTTTTGTAAAAAACTTTTACAATAATAAAATGTTATTTGATATAATTCTAAACTCTAAAATCTATAAATCCGATACTAAAAAAAACAAAGGATAAAAGAGGTTATAAATGGCTGAAGAAAATAAAGAACAAGAACAGGAAGAAGGGAAAGGTGGGAAGAAAAAATTAATTATTATTCTAGCACTTGTTCTTGTTTTACTTGGTGGTGGTGGAGCTGCATACAAGTTTCTTGTTTTAGATAAAGCCAAAGAGGAAGAAAAGAAACCAAATACAGAACAGATAGAAAAGCAGGTAAAGGATATAGAAAATCTAGGTATTATGTTTGAGGTAGGAACATTTGTTGTTAATCTTGCAGATAAAGATGCAGACAGATACTTAAAAGTTACTGTTGTTTTGGAACTTGAAAATGAACAGGTTAAACAGGAAGTTGAAAAGAGACTTCCTCAAATAAAAGATGCAATAACAACTCTTTTATTCACAAAAACTTCAAAAGAGCTTAAGACTATAGATGGTATAGAAAACTTAAAAGAAGAAATTATAAAGAGAGTAAATGCTCTTCTTCCTTTAGGTGGTGTTAAAAACGTATACTTTACAGATTTTGTGATACAGACGGCATAAAAATGGCTGAAGAAAAAGAAAAGTTAGAACAAAAAATAAGTTTAGAAGAGGCAAAGGAACGACTAGGTTCCTTTGCTGATATAAAATTAAAAATTCATGTGGAAGTAGGAAGAACCACAAAATATTTTTTTGATATATTGAAAATGAAAGAAGGAGATGTAATAAAGCTAGATAAAAGTTTAGAAGATTACATAGACCTTTATATTAACGGAAAACGTTTTGCTATAGGCGAACTTATTGTAGTTAATGACAAATATGGGATCAGGATAGTGGATCTTGCTTGAAGGAATAGATATAGCTAAATTTTTATCTGCTTTTGTGATAACTATTTTCCTGATTTTTGCTATCTATTATCTTGTTTCTAGATACGGAAAAAATATAGTTTCTTTAAATCAAAAAGGAGAAATAAAAATAAAAGATATAAAGTTTCTAGGAAAAGGAAAAAATCTTTTGCTTATTGAAGTTAAAGACAAAGAAATTCTTTTATCTGTAGACGAAAAAGAAGTAAAAGTTATTGAACGGTGGAAATTAACAAAGAATAGCGAAACAGAAAAGGAAAATAAGTGAACTACTCCTCAATAAATTGAGGAGCTTGCTCGCTGTGCAAGCTCGCCAACTTCTGAGAAGTTTCCTGCTTCTCAGCTGGATGTCTCGTAGACTGGAACTTGTCTCCCACTGCTACCTTT
>JALWKR010000245.1 GCA_027081375.1 Persephonella sp. | reverse complement strand
GTTTTTGTTGTTGAAGTAATGGGAAGAGATAGTGGTTTTATAGCTCTTGAAGCTGGAATAGCAACAGGAGCAGATGTTATTTTAATACCTGAATATCCTTTTCCAATGCATGTAATAGTTGATACAGTAGTTAAATCCAGAGAAAGAGGAAAAAGATTTTCTATTATTGTTGTTGCTGAAGGAGTAGCATCGGCAAAAGAAGTGGCAGAAATCCTTCAGGAAAAACTAAAACCCTATGATTTTGGAGGGGTTAGATATTCAGTTTTAGGGTATATCCAAAGAGGTGGTTCTCCAACAGCTTTTGATAGAAATATAGCTTCAAGATTTGGTGTTTTTGCAGTTGAGGAATATACAAAGGGAAATAAAAACTTTATGGTAGCATATGAAAAAGGAGAGATTGTATCAAAACCTTTAGATGTGTCTTTTGGAAAAATAAAAAAACCTGACTTGAAAGAGTTTGAAACAGGAAATATCTTAAGCCTGTAGAAAAATATATCAGGAGTTTTTATGCAGGTAACAGAAGTAAAGTTATACCCTTTTGACACAAGCAGTATTGGTGGAAGAGTGAGAGCTGTAGCAGATGTAACAATAGATAATATGTTTGTCATAAAAGGAATAAAATTAGTTGAATCTAAACACGGTGGACTTTTTATATCCTTTCCAAAAAAATCAACCTCAAAAGGAGAGTTTGTAGATATTATTCAACCTCTAGACAACACTTTTACAGAGATTGTAAGAAGAGCTGTTGTAGATAAGTATAAAGAGATGATGGGAATCCCCATCACAAAGTAGTGAACTACTACCGATTTTAATCGGTAGCTTCTGTAGGGGTTTGTTGCCTTATACAACCTTACCCTACACAGGTGGTCACCACACCTTGCTACCGCTATCTGACAGAAAGTTCACCTGTCAGACTTACGGCTACTTTTACTTTTTATTGTTTTACTTTTCCTTTCTTACATATCCCGTTTAAGTTTCGTTGCATCCCTTCTAGGGCAACGGGATATGTTAATGATTATTTTAAAAAGAATTTTAAAAATGTCAATCGGCTGTATCCCCGTTTTAAAAAACAGGGTTTTTGCCGCTTATTTATCTATAAACTCATCTAATTTATCTAAAAGCTTCATTGCTTGATAATCTGTAAGATCCAACCTCAAAGGTGTAATGGATATATATCCCTCTTTTACAGCTGTATAATCGCTGTCTGGATCACATTCCTCTTCTAAGCTTTCTTCTCCACCAATCCACCAGTACTCCTCTTTAGAAGGAGATATATACTTTTTTATCTCCTCTTTATAAGCTCCTCTTCCCTGTCTTGTAAATCTAAATCCTTTTATTTTTTCTTTCTCTATGTTTGGAACAGTTATATTTAAAAAAGTTTTCTCAGGAAGTCCATTATTAATAACATACTGAACAATATTCATTGATAGCTCTGCTATAGTCCTAAAATCTGGATTTTTTGCTGAGGAAGGAGAGATTGCTATTGATGGTATGCCAAGTAATGTTCCTTCCCTTGCAGCCCCAACTGTTCCAGAGTAAAAGATATCATTACCAAGGTTGGGACCTGTGTTTATTCCTGAGATAAGAATATCTGGTTTTTCTCCTTTTAATACAACATGATACCCTAGATGAACACAATCAGCAGGAGTTCCATCAACTATATAGTAGAAGTTTTGATACTTATCCAGCTTAACAATCTTCAGTGGTCTAGTAAATGTAAGAGAGTGGCTTGAACCTGACATGTTTCTATCAGGAGTAACAGTTGTTACATCAAAACCATTTTCCAGTAAAACCTCTCTCATTGTTAAAATTCCATCTGAGTGATAACCATCGTCATTAACTAGTAGTACTTTGTATTTCTTCATTTTCTCCCTTTTTGTTTTCAAATTATATCTAACAGATTATAATCTATTACATTTATAATCGTGGAGGTTTTTTCTTATAATTGTTAAGAAGAGCTAATGTAAAAGACGCACAGGCTATTTTTAAAATTCTGCAGGAATATGCTATAAAAGGTATCCTTTTACCAAGAAGTTTAAATTCTATATATGAAAATATAAGAGATTTCTTTGTATATGAAGAAAACGGGAAGATAGTAGGTATTGGTTCCCTGCATGTTTACTGGGAAGATTTAGCAGAAATAAAATCTTTAGCTGTTTTAGAAGAGTATCAACATAAAGGAATAGGAAAGCAGATTGTACTAAAATGTATAGAAGATGCAAAAAATCTAGGACTAAAAAAAGTTTTTGCTCTTACTTATGTTCCTGAGTTTTTCAAAAAATTAGGATTTAAAGAAGCAGATAAATCTGAGTTTCCTCAAAAAGTATGGACTGAATGTATCCACTGTGTAAAATTTAATGACTGCAAAGAAGTTCCTGTACTTTTAGAGTTAGAGGAGAAAAATGGTTAAAAATCTTTTTTTAGTAAGGCACGGGGAAAGTGAATACAATGCAAAAAGAATTATACAGGGCCATATAGATACTGACTTAACTCCTAGAGGTATTGTACAGGCTAAACTTGCAGGAGAGGAATTAAAAAATTTTCCTATTGAGAAAATATACACTTCAGACCTTAGGAGAGCTTACAGAACTGCCTATGTAATAGGGGATATTCTCGGTATTGAGCCAATTATTGATGAAAGACTTAGAGAGATGAATTTTGGAGAATGGGAAGGACTTGCCTATGAATACA
>JALWKR010000244.1 GCA_027081375.1 Persephonella sp. | reverse complement strand
TATTCAAGTATAGATCCTTCTAAAGGAATTGTACCTATATTAAACATTGTTGATTTATTTTCCAATATAGTTGCAGGTGTTCCTCCAGTTTCTATTGATAAGGTAAATAAAGTCTTAAAAGGATTTAAGACAGACATACCTAAACAAGCAAAAAAGTTTTTTGATGAGTACCAAAAAGTAAGTTCAGTAGCAGATGCTGTTTTAGACGTTACTGAACTTTTTTTAGGTGCTAACAAAGACTATTTTAATTATGCACTTTTAGATAATGATACCCAAAATAACTGGCAAGATCATATAAATTGGATTAGGAATTTAAAAGGAAATTTAGAATCCTTAGGTGGTGTTTTTAAATCATTAGGTTATGAACCTCCTGATAATGATGAACCTGAAAACGTAAGCCTTATTTTAGATATTTTTGAGCTTTTAGATATTAAAGGTGTAGGTAAATACATAAAGGATATAAAGAAAATTCCCACATATGATGGTAAACTTCACTCTACGGATATTATTGCAGCTATACTACTATCATATACACTTTCTTTTAAAGAAAATGATTTTTTAGATTATATAAAAAGTTCAGATAAGATTGAGGTTAAATTTAAAAATATTAAAACAATAGCTGCTCCTATATACCTTTCAATAAACTCTCTTAGAGCTCTAAAACAAGGAAAAGAATTTGCAGACAAATATGCAGAGACTCTCTTCAAGAAAGGATATTTAGATGTTGGTGGAAGTAAAATAAACAGATTTGACATAGCTAAAGCGACCCTAAAGACAATTAGATTCTTACTTAAGAAAAATATTTCAATGAAAGAAAAACACACAATAGCTTCATATTCCTACATGGATCTTTTAAAAGAAGCATTGGAAAGACCTTTTAAAGATATAAAAGAAAATGTAGAAATTATAAAAATAGTAACAGGTTTAGCTAATGGTTTTAATTATTCTAATGTAGATAGCTTCATTAAATACATAGTTAGCAAAGTTATCTTCTCATTTGAAAATTCTGTAGATGATACTGTTGTTAACGGCGTAACAAATTTAATTCAAAAGCTTGCAAAAACTAACATAATTTTTGCAGTAGCAAATGGTGCAAATGAATTAACTGGTAAAGCTGTAGCTTTTATTTATTTTCCAAATAAAATAACTTTTAAATTAAAAACAGATAAGCAGAATGTTTACTTTAGTTCTGGAATACAGGGGATAACACCAGTATTATTTGAAAAGGGAATAGTTCTTCCTTGGGATAATAAAGATTTTGATAAACACAATGCATTTTTAAAAGTACCTTCAAAATATGGTGCTTACGGAGTTATTGTAACTTCTCAGAACAATCCTGCTTGGTACAGACCATATTTTCAAACCATTTTTAAAGAAAGTGTAAAGGAAGTTGAAGATAAACTTGGTGAATTAGATGAGAGAATTTTTGCACGGGTAAAATGGGACTATCTTGTATGTCCTGTTTCTTCTGTAGATACAGAAAGTATAGATGTGTCCAAATGTAGAAGATTTCTTGATAACAACCTTGTTTATGAAATTAAAGGAGATGATATAGACGGAGATATAGATCTTTATAATGACGACTTTATTAAAGAAACTGAAAATAAAAAAGGTTCCTATTTCGACTTTTTTGACTATTTAGCTTCAAAGTGGTGTGCTGAGAATACTACTTTTGGTAATTTTAGACCTGGTTGTAATGAAGAGAATGCAAATTTCAATATTTATAATAAAACTAGAGGCATTTTTATAGATAGACTAAGTGCTAAATTCTATGGAATAGATGGTATAGATTCTAAATTTGAAAGTCCTAAGATGGAAGTTCCTTACTTTAAATTTGCAAATGCTCGTGATATAGAAATAGATATTTCAGAAGAAAAAGATTTTGTAAGATTTCAAAATAATTCAGATTTTCCTCTTATTATTATGTTAATGAATAGTAAAGACTTTGGTAAACAAGGAAACATAAAATATTACTCGTTTTTCCTTTCACCAAATCAATATAGAGATTTCTCATACTCTTTACTATCTTCGTTTGGCGAAAAAATAAAAGTAGTAGCTGTAGATAGTTTGCTTAATGCTTATGGTAAATATACAAAGATCCAAGATCCTTATCTAGCATTACTTTCTCTAAAATCAGATAACCAAGAGCTAACAAATAAAAACCTTTCTTACGCAGAGTTTTTATATAAATATTCTAATGAGCACAGTACATATTCATTTATAAGAACTAAAGATATAATTTTAAACAAACCTCCTGTTATTGAATCTTTATATGCCGTTGAAGATTGCATGTTGTCTAGTCAATGTGATAAGCAGAAAATATACCTTAATTTTAAGGTATATGATCAAGACGATAAGGATATTAGATGTAGAATAGATTGGGGGAATGGAGAAATAGAAGAAGTAGATTGTAAACCTTATGAAGAAGAAACTGTTTCCAAGAGATATGCTAAACCAGGAACTTATATTGTGACATTATATGCTGAAGATAATCATTATAAGGTTAGTAACAACACAGTTGTTCAGATTGAAAGTGAGAGAGGGTTAAATAATCCTCCAAATATTTTAGAATTCCAAGCTGATAGAAAGGAAGTTTTTATTGGAGAAACTGTAACATTTAGATATAACGTAAAAGATGTAGATAAAGACCCTATAGTATGTAAATTTGATTTTGATGGTGATGGGAATACTGATAAAACGGTAAATAATTGTTCTTCAGGAATGGTATCTTATGTTTACAACACTAAAGGTTCTTTCAGCGCGAAATTAACTGTTTCTGACGGATTAAGTTCTAATGAAGAGAATAAAGCTATTTTAGTAGAAGAAAAAATTAATAGTTATCTGAAAGTAAATGCAGCTGTTGATCCTACAAATCTTTATCTAAAAGAAGGTGAAACAGGTAGCGTTAAGCTAACTATTTCTACCAACGCTTCAAATCTAAATAACCTAAAATGTTATTATGAATATAAAGGAAATAAGTCAGATATAGATTGTAACGGAACAGCAACAATAGATGTTTCTTACAAAGATTCTGGAATTAACATCATTACAGTTTACGCTGAAGGAACTAAACCAGATGGTTCAATATTAATTGATAGTACTAATATAAATTTCTATGTAAACACTATTAGAAAAAGATATGTACTAGAGTTTATATCAGAAAATTACAAAGACGGTACAACGATAAATATTAATGATGATATATCTTCTATTGAAAAAAAATGGACCCTTAAAATGACCAATACCAATTCTGCTACACTATATATTGAAAAAGATACTTCTAAGCCTTGTAATCTTACAATTGATAGCAAGCCTTATTATATAAATGTTTCAGAAGGGGAAATTTTTGACGTTAATGTAACATTCAAAAAACCTGATTCCGTAGGTGATTTTGAGTGCCATTTTAAAATTAGAGATGAAAACGGAAAATATTATAAGATAGGAAATTCGGATAATATATGGATAAAATTAAAGGTAATTGCAAACAATCTAATAGTACATACTAATACTAATACTAAGTTATTAAAGCCAAGAGAACCTGTATATCTTCTAATAAATATATCTAATGGTAATAGTCCTTATAATGTATATGTAAATTGGGGTGATGGAACTACTAATGAGTATGTACTAAATGATAGTGATGAGATATACAAGCATGTTTATTCAAATGAAGGAACTTATAAGATTTATGTGTCTGTTGTTGATAAAGCGAATAAGTTTTACGAAAACACAATAGATATTACTGTTTTACCTGAAATAACTAAAACAAGCTGGTACGGAAAAGTTGATATAAATGATGATGTTTCAAAATCAATAAATTCTGAAATCAATGTAAAAGAAAAAACACTATCTAACGGACAAAAATATTATGAATATACATTAAGCTATACACCTCCTTCAGATAAAGTTTATTACTTTGGCTACTATTTACCTGTTCCCGATGGAATATTAGACTTAAATAAAGGAAAAGTTAGACTTACTTTTGTTACAAAAACAGGTGGATTAAAGTACTACGATAGGGAGTTCTGGATATCAACAAATTCCTTCAAGCTAGGAGTGATCCCAATAAATAATGGTTATTATCAAGATATTCAAACTGAGGAAGGGTTTGGTCAAATTATTAAAAAGGATTTAACAACAGGTTCAGTTGAAAGAAATTATTATGAAGTATTAAGTGATATGATAGGAGCATATAGTTTTAGTAGATACACAATAGAATTGGATACTAATGGTTTTTCAGTATACAGATATGAGAAAGATACATCAGGTCAATATAAAAATAGAAAACTACTTTCAGAGGATATATATCTTGGAAATTCTATAAAGGAAATAGGAATTAATCTAAGAGGTAGTGGAAAGGTTATAGCTGCTGTTTTAGAATATGATACAAATAATGATGGTAAGTTTGATAAAAAACTGATACTAAATACTAAAGATAAGATTGTAGATTGGAGTAAACTGCAAATAGAAGAAAACAACGATACTAATAACAAACCAATAATTAATCAATTTACAGCAGATAATACCAAAGTAAATGTTAATTCTGAAGTTACATTTAGATATGATGTTTCTGATTTGGATAAAGATAGACTTTTATGTGAGTTTGATTTTGATGGAGATGGTATTTTAGATAAAACAATACAGGATTGCTCTTCAGGAACTGTATCATATATATATAGAGAAGCTGGTACTTACAATGCGAAGCTAAAAGTTTCAGATGGGAAAGAATTATCAGATAAAAGTTTATTTATAGAAGTTAATAACAATGCTCAATCTCAAGAAGCTTATGACTTTCAGATTATTGATATGAAACTTTTAGATCAATTAGAACCAAATTCTCAGGTTAGAGTTAGTGTTTCTGTTCAGAATGTAGGAAATATTCCATCACAACTAGGAGAGATATTCTTTTATTACAAAATTCCTCAAGAAAACAAAGTAACATCCTTTCCGAAAGGAGAAAGTTATATTCTACTATCAGATGAATTAGCTCCAGGAGAAACACGAACTTATGAGGCAACTTTAAAATTTAGAGACAGAGCTTGGACTGATAACAATGGAGAAGAGCATGATCTTGTTCTTCGTCCCGGAACCACATATATAGTGGCAAAAATAGAAGATCTGAAACAAGGAGAATTAAATGTATCTAACAATATATACGAACTGCCTATAACTTATACAGATTCTGATCAACCAGTTATAGATTACTTTAGGATAGATGGAAATCATGCAAAAGAAAGTAGCTTAAGTAACCCATTTTATGTATATGAAGGTTCTAATTTATCTTTATCATTCCTTTTTAGTGACAACAATATAGCAAAAAGAGCAGAAGTATATATAAAGCATAATAACGAAGATTGGCAGCTTATAGGACAAAAAGAAAATATAGAAAAAATGAAAAGTTTGCAACACAGCTTTAATTGGAAAGTTCCTGATTACGTAGTAAAGGGCGATATTTTAACATTTAAACTAGTTGTTTATGATGAAACTGGTAATTTTGCAGAAAAAGTTATTGGTCCTGTAGAAGTTGTATCTACTATAAAAGATATTCAAGTTCTTTCTCCTAAAGAGGGAGATGTATATACTGTTGGCGATACTATTAACGTAGAGCTAAATTTTGGAGATGGAATACCTCCTAAAACTGTAAGTATTTATTATTACTACAATGAAAGTAATTCAGAATGGCTTGGAGAATTTACAGATTTAAATAATATTTCTGTAAAATTACCTGACACAAATTTAAAGGCATCAGATAGAGCCTATTTACTATTTAACATACGTGATGAATTAGGCAATACATTAAAAGCCAAATCAGGTTATTTTAAAGTAAAAAGAAAAATTTACAACCAGGATATACAAGGAAAAACTGTTGAAATATTTACTTATCCATCTTTACCACCACAGGCTTTATATAAAAGCCAAGAAATAATACCTATTAGTGTTCACAAAGATAATTCAACAAATAATATCCACGTTGTTTATCTTTATAAAGAAAGATATGTAGAAGATAATCCTAATGATAGTGATGCAAATACAGGATATTATACATATGAGAAAATTCAGCTTTATCACGATATTTATGATAAAAATCTTGATTCTAAAATTTCATCTAATACTGTTACCTTGCTAAATAATAAAAGAGTAGGTAAATATTTCTCATTTTCTAAAAATATAGCGGTATATTCGTCTAGAGTTATAAATTCTACAGTTTATGTATTATATGGAGATCAAGAAAACCTTTATCTATTAGATCTAGATAACAACAGTAAAACTGATATCAATACAGGAGGAAAATTCTACGCTGCTAAACTATTAAAAATAGGCAATAATTTATTTGTAGCGTGGAGAATATCTTCTTCTAAAATAGGTTATTTAAAACAGATGATACCTTTTTACACAGATATTGATACCTCAAACAAAAATATCTATCCTGATGATACAGAAAATTTAAATCTTTTTGGTTGTTTTTATCATGATGTATGTAGCATCAAAAATAATTCTCTAATATTAGAGTTTACATCTTCAGATTCTTACATCGAAAATAGAGATAATAAACATATCTCAGGAGATATTACAATTACATTCTACAAATTCTCAGGAAATTCTAGTTGGGAAGTTTATGGATATAATGGTACAAATATTGAAACTCTATTTAGTATAGAAGGGGTATCTCAAATTAAGCAAAGTTTTACTTTAGAAAATAAAGTTATTGTTTTAGGCGTAAATTCGAACAATATAATTATGTATGTATGGAATCCTACAGATAATTCTGTTAGTAAATATACTCTAAGTGATGTTAATGAAACATTTGCATCTGACTTAGACGAGAACCTTAATATATATATTCTTTTTAAAGACTCAAAATTAAAATTGATTAAATCAAAGATTAATTAGGATACAGATCTAATTAAGCCTCCAATGTATAACTGGAGGCTTATTAATCTTTTATATAAAGAAAACTTGGAAATACAAAAGCGAACAAATTGAATTAGTTTTTTAATTATTTACTGTTACGCTTTGATGAAACCTTTAAAAAAATTTTCTCTAAAAAAAGAAAAACCCTGCTTTTAGCAGGATTTTCCTTTTTTGATAAATTCAGGATATTTTACTTTCCTATAACAGCCAGAGCTTAGATACTCTAAAAGTCCTTCAAAATCTTCTTTTGGAATATATCCAGGGATAACATAAAGGATTTTCATCTTTCCATCTTCCTTAGGTTCAAAGACAACAATAGTAGGATATCCCTGCACTCTATATGCTAAAGCAAGGGCTTCCTCTGTCATTTTCTTTCCTGTTTCAGGGTCAGTAACTTCTCTTTGTCCATAGACGTTAATAATAGCTACAGCTCCCTTGTTTTTAATAACTTTTTGTTTAAAGTCTAATTTGTTTAAAACTTCTCTGTTTAACTTGGCACAATACTTACAGTCAGCAGATTCAAAAATGATAAAAAGGAACTTTTTGTTTTTCATAGCATCTTGAATAATAGGTTCAGGGTCTACTTTAAACTTATCTGAGCCTTTTCCTGAACCACTTTTTTCACAAGAAAAGAGTAAAAAAGCTACTAAAAATAAACTTAAAAGCTGAAAAACTCTCTTTAACATATCTCACCTCTTACTGAAGTTTTTTTAATGCTTCTTTTATTCTTCTCATACCTTCTTTAATGTTTTCCATAGATGTTGCATAAGAAAGTCTTATGTATCCTTCTTTTCCAAATGCTGAACCTGGCACTACAGCTACTTTAGCCTCTTCAAGTAAATAAGTTGTGAAATCTATATCGTTTTTTATATCACCTTTTATATAAGCTGAAATATTAGGAAAGACATAAAAAGCTCCTTTTGGAGTAGGAACTGTTATACCTTCAATAGAACGAAACTCATCTACTATATAGTCTCTTCTCTTTCTAAACTCTTCTTTCATCATAGCTGGGAATTTTCCTTTGTCCTCAAGAGCAGCTAAAGCTCCGTACTGAGCAAAAGATGTAGGGTTTGAGATTGTTTGGGACTGAATAATGTTTATTTTCTTTATATACTCCTCAGGAGCTGCAACCCATCCTATTCTCCAACCTGTCATTGAATAAGCTTTTGAAAAAGCATTTACAGTGAAAGTTATATCCCTTACCTCTTTTGATAAAGAAGCAATACTTACATGTTCTTCATCGTAGCAAAACTCCTCATAACACTCATCAGATATAATCATCACATTATTTTCAAGGCAAACTTCAGCTATCTTTTCAAGCTCTGATTTTGGTATCACTGCTCCTGTTGGATTTGAAGGGGTATTTAAAACAAGGGCTTTTGTTTTTTCTGTAATTGCTTCCTTCACAAGGTCTGCTGTTAAAACAAAACCATTTTCTTCAGACATTTCCACAATAACAGGTTTCCCATCACACAGTTTTATCTGTTCTGTGTATGAAACCCAGTAAGGAGCAGGAACAATAACCTCATCTCCAGGATTAAGGAGAATAGCAAAAACTTCATATAAAGCCATTTTAGCTCCTGGGGTAACAACTACTTCCGAAGGAGAATAATCTATGTTGTTTTTCTCCTTAAGTCTTTTTGCTATACCTTCCCTAAGTTCAGGAATTCCTGCTGCTGGAGTATACTTTGTTTTACCTTCCTTCAATGCTTTTATAGCAGCTTCTTTTACAAAATCAGGAGTGTCAAAATCAGGTTCTCCTGCTCCAAAACCAATTACATCAATACCTTTTCTTCTTAGTTCAGCAGCTTTTGCTGTTATAACTAATGTTTGAGATGGTTGAACTCTAAGTATCCTTTCTGAAAACTTCAACTATTTCCCTCCTTTTTTTATAGCTTTAAAAATTTTATCTCAGAGAGTTATTAATTTCAGTTGGAAGTTAATTCTCCAAGGTTATAATTGTTAAACTTTTTTACACTGCTGTCGAAACAGGTTAATAAAAGGAATTTTCTAAAGGGAGAGTGTAATGATTAGAGCTTTATGGACTTCTGCATCTGGAATGGAAGCACAGCAGACAAATCTAGATGTTATATCCCACAACATAGCAAACGTTAACACAGTTGGGTTTAAAAGAAGTAGAGCAAACTTTGAGGACTTAATATATCAGGATATAAAAGACCCTGGTGTAATGAGTTCAAATGAAACAAGAGTCCCATCTGGAATACAGATAGGTTTAGGAGTAAAACTTTCAGATGTTAGTAAAATATTTTCTCAAGGTAGTCTTATAAAAACAGACAAACCACTAGATTTAGCTATACAGGGAGATGGATTTTTTAAGATAGAACTTCCTGGTGGTGGAGAGGCTTATACAAGAGCTGGAAACTTTCAGATAGATGATCAGGGGTATGTTGTAACTCCAAACGGATACAGACTTTACCCAAACATTCAGATATCAGCTCCTGAAACCCTTGTTAGCATTCAGATAAGCCCTAACGGAAATGTTTATGTTGTTAGAAATGAAGGGGGACAGCAGACAACAGAGGAAATAGCAAATATAAAGCTATACAAGTTTATAAATCCAGCTGGTTTAAAGGCTATAGGAGAAAACCTCTTTGTTAAAACAGATGCATCAGGAGAAGAGATAGAAGGAGACCCAAACACTGATGGATTTGGGAAGATAGCTCAGGGGTTTTTAGAATCCTCAAATGTAAACATTGTTGAGGAGATGGTAAATCTAATAGTTGCTCAAAGAGCCTATGAGATTAATTCAAAAGGTATTACAACAGCAGATGAGATGCTCAGGACAGTTAGCAACCTTAAGTCTTAAAATATTAGTTATTTTTTTACTTTTTGTTGAGGCAGCCTTTGCCTCTTTTATTGATAAAAATAGACTTCAAAGTGATGTTGAAAACTTTTTAAAAAGGAATTTCAAAAATATACAGGTAGAAAGTATCTCTTATCCAAACTTTAAGCCTATAAAAGGGAACAGTCTTCAGGTAAAAATAAAAAAAAGAACCCAAACTAGTGCTTATATATATCTCACTTATAGTGTTTATGATAATGGAAAATTAATAAAAAGATTAACAATACCTGTTAAATACAGACAGATTTCTTATGTTATTTTTTCTAAAGATTATATAAAAAGAGGAGAAATAATAACAAAAGAGAAAATAGAGCTAAAAAAGTATGTAGGAAATCCAAGACATCTAATAACCTCTCTTCAGGAGATCCTAGGAAGCAGAGCAAAGATAAATATAAGAAAAGGGATACCTATAAAAGATTATATGATACAACCTAACTATCTAGTTAATAGGGGCTCAAGTGTAAAAATAATTTACAATAAAGGTTTAATACATATAGAATTATTAGGAAGAGCCTTAGAAAATGGACTTCTTAACCAAATAATAAAAGTAAAAAATATATCAACAGGGAAAGTGATACCATGCAAAGTTATTGGAAAAAATCAGGTTTTATTTATAGGGGGCTCATTTTAACTGCTGCAGGAATATTCTTTTTCTCCTGTGCTTCTAAAACAGTTGTTATTCAAGAAACACCGCCTCCTATGCCTCCAGATATTGGAAAACCTCAGTATAAACCTGCTCCTGGTTCTCTATATGCAGGAAATGGAGATCTGTTTTCTGATGATAAAGCTCATCAGGTAGGGGATATTCTTACTATAAAAGTAGTGGAAAATCTCTCAGGTTCAGGAGGAGCTACAAGTCAAGGAGGAAGAAATACATCTGTAAATCTTGATTTCCCTGCTCCTGTTTTAATGGGAAAAAATGTTCCTAATAAGAGTCCCATAGCAGGTATGCAAGCTTCTTCCTCAAATCAGTTTAAAGGTCAGGGAAAAACAGGGAGAAATGCAAGACTAATAGCAACAATCACTGCAAGGGTTGTTAAAGTATACCCAAATGGAAACCTGTTTATAGTCGGAGAAAAAAGGTTAAAAATAAACAACGATGAACAGATATTGAAAATTTCTGGAATTGTCAAACCTTCTTATATTCAACCAGATAACTCTATATACTCATATCAGATTTCAGATATGAGGGTTGAGTATAACGGAAGAGGTTTTATAGCAGATCAGCAGCAGCCAGGATGGCTTGCAAGATTTCTTATAAAGATATGGCCATTTTAAAAAAGGGAGAGTGAGTCATGAGAAAGATATTCCTTATATTTTTTCTAATATTTGGATTAGCTTACAGCGAGAACATTGTTAAGATAAAAGATGAAGTTAATGTTCTTGGAGTAAGGGAAAACTATCTAACAGGATACGGAATAGTTGTTGGACTTAACGGAACAGGAGACGGAACAACAAGTAGATACACTCTTCTTAGTGTAGCTAATATGCTTAGGAAAATGGGTATATATATAGATCCAAATCAGGTAAAAACAAAAAACGCAGCAGCTGTTATTGTTACTGCAAAAATGCCTCCTTTTGCAAAATCAGGAATGACCTTTGATGT
>JALWKR010000243.1 GCA_027081375.1 Persephonella sp. | reverse complement strand
GCAGCTGGTGGGTCACCATCTATAGAACCAAAGTTACCCTGACCCTGAATAAGAGGATATCTAAGGGTAAAATCCTGAGCCATTCTGACAAGGGCATCGTAAACGGATGTATCACCGTGCGGGTGGTATTTACCGAGGACTTCCCCTACTACTCTTGCACTCTTTTTATATGGTTTATTTGGATATAATCCCAGTTCATTCATTGCATAAAGGATTCTTCTTTGAACAGGCTTAAGGCCATCCCTAACGTCTGGTATCGCCCTTCCGACGATAACAGACATTGCATAGTCTAGATAGGCGGACTTTACTTCTTCCTCAATAGGCTGTTTGATAATCTCAGACATTAACTACACCTCTCTTGAAAATTTTAGAAAGTATATATTTTAACATATCTGGTTTATACTAATTTATATTCTTTGTAAAAATATCAACAACTTAGGAAATAAAAATGGACAAAAATAGACCAAAAATAGTTGTAAGTAGTTGTCTTAACGGAGAAAATGTAAGATACGATGGGAAGCCTGTTGATGATTTTTTAGCTAGAGACCTTAGTAAGTATGTAGATACTATAAGCGTTTGTCCTGAAGTTTCAATAGGTCTTCCTGTTCCAAGAGAACCTATTATTGTTGTAAGAAAAAACGATAGTATAAAAATTGTCAATCCCAAAACTCAGGAAGATTTTACAGAAAGATTAGATGAGTTTTCTAAAACTTTTATAAAAAATCTGAAAGATGTTGACGGTTTTTTGTTAAAATCAAAATCCCCAAGTTGTGGAGTATCAAGAACAAAAACATATAAAAATGAAAATGGAACAGGGTTTTTATATAGAAGATACGGAATCTTTGCAAAAAATATAAAAAATACTTTTAAATACTATCCAGTAGAAGATGAATTAAGGTTAAAAAACCCTAACCGTCTACTCTGGTTTCTATTTAGAATTTTTACCTTTTCAAAACTAAAATCTATAAAAGACATTGAAGAACTGAAAAGGTTTCATAAAAAACATGAAGATTTATTTTCTTTACTGGGAAAAGCTTATCTAAAAAGAGCTGAGAAGATTTTATCTAAAGAAACAGATTTTAAAGAGATAAAAAACAGGTATATAGAAAACTTTTTAAAAAGCTCATACAAACTTCCTTCTTCAAAAAGATTAAGAAAAAGCTTATATAAGACACTCCAAGAAAAGAAGTTTTCAGATATTATTCCAAAGCCTGTGTTAGAAATGGTAGAGAAACATCATAAAGAAGCTCAGGAAGACTTTAAAGAAACAAGCTAATTAAATCTTGGAGTATAATATTTAATTCAAAATAAATTAGAAAAGGGAGAAAGGTGTGGAAGAGAAAAAGCCAAAGGATCTGCCTTTTGATAAAGATGTAGATTTAGAGTTTGAATATAAAGTATTTCTTATCTTAGATAAAATCTCAAAATACAAATATTTTATTATTGGATTTTTCGTTGCACTTATAGTAGCAATTGTTGTCTTTTTCCTATATAAACAAGAGAAAGAAGCTTTTATGAATGAAGCATCAAAGGTAGTTTATAAGATAAAGCTTGCCTATGAAAATGATAACGATGCTAAAGCTCTATCTCTGATAGAAGATTTCAAAAGAAATTTTGCTGAAACCCCTTACATAAAAGTTGTTCTTGCTTATGAGCAAAGTATAAAGAAAAATAAAAATCCCCTAGAAACAGAAAACATAAACAATGAAGTGAAAAATAAATTAGTAACAGATCAGCTAAAGTCAGGTTACAAAGAATATACAGCTTTTCTACTTCATGAAAAAAAGCAGGATGATCAAGCTCTGGGTATTTTAGGTTCTATTGATGATAAGTATTACAACAGTATTTCAGCGAAACTATTAACTGCTATCATTTTGAAAAAGCAGGGAGATAAAGAGAGCTCACAGGCTATTTTTCAGGAGCTTAGCCAAAAGAAATTATTTAGATATTTTTCTACTATAGCCAATGAAAATCTTTAAGGACACCTCAGAAACGCTATAAAACATAATAAAACCTAACAAAATGTTTCTGAGAGTGTCCTTCGCCTATCATTTGATAGGGATTTACTATCGGCTATGTCCTTTAAAACACTCGCCGAATACTTACTAAATAGATTGAGTTTTATTGGTCTTGACAGCTTGTCTAACCAGTTTTGCAGTCTTAAAAACTGCTCTCTTATTTTCTTTCCTAATCCTTTGATTGCTATGTTTAATGCCCCGTTTAAATCTGCATTGTAAGCTTTATTTGTTTTATAGTCTTTAAAAAGACCTCTTTTTATTCTTCTTCCGTTAAATTTTCTCTTCTCTAAACTCCCAGTTATAGATGATGTTTTTGATGTATAGCTTTCTTCTTCTGTTATTCTTAAATCTATACCTGCTATATCACACTTATACTTAAGCATTTGAATAAACTTTCCAAATGGAATAGTTCTAAAGTTCTGGTTAAACTTCTTTCCTTTTGTTGATTTCTTTTGATATTCCTCCATTAATCCTTTTGATATTACTATTGTCCCTATACTCTCTTTTAGAGCTAACGAAACAAGTAAGTTTGTTATGCTTGCAAAAAATTGGTTTATTCTCTTATTTCTGTATCTCCAAAGTATTTTATGCTCTTTTTCTTTTCCTTCACTTTGTAGCTTTGCTGATAATTTATTTACCCACTGGTTAAATGCTTTTAGTGGTTTTCCATTTACTATGAAACTTCTTACATTTTCTTTGTTT
>JALWKR010000242.1 GCA_027081375.1 Persephonella sp. | reverse complement strand
AAAAAGTAATATTTAACTTCATCCTTAAGCTTGAAAACTTTAAATGTGTAGCTCTTTTTAGGAAGTTTAACCTCTATCTCTATATCTGTTTCCTGTATACCAAACTTTTCTCTATCTACAGTTTTGTAAAGGGGCATTATTGATATTACTTTTATACCGTGGTGAGAAATGGCTTTTGGTAGAGAATAAGAAACATCAGCAAGTCCCCCTGTTTTTGCAAACGGATATATCTCGCTAGAAACAAAGGCTACTTTCATTTTATCACTCCGTTTATAAAATTACTTCTCTGAGAAACTTTGCAGCATCTTCTGGAGGTGTTGGATTAATAAAGTAATCAGTACCAAGTTCAAAACCTGCATGAATTGCAATCCTTGGTAAGATTTCTATATGCCAGTGGAAATGCTTTTCTATATGATAAAAATAATTTGGATCTTCAGGATTGTCACGTATCGGAGGTACAGTGTATAAAATCATATTAAAAGGTGGATTTACCAAGGATTTATGAAGTCTTCTAACTGCCTGCTGTGTTGCATCAGAAAGCTTATCTAAAGCTTCTCCATCAACAGTTGTAAAATCATGACTGTGTTCTTTAGGAATTATTTTAACTTCAAATGGATATAAAGATGCATAAGGGCAGTAAACAAGATAATGGTCATTTTCATATACTATTCTGCTGCCATCTAAAAGTTCAACCTTTATTTCATCACAGAGATAACATCTTTCTTTTTTTTGGTAGTAGGTTCTAGACTGTTTTATCATTGTATCAGGTGTTTTAGGGATTTTTGAAAGGGCTATTATTTGAGAGTGAGAGTGAACTAAACTTTTCCCTGCATCTTTTCCGTGATTTTTAAAAACCTGAACATATTTTATTCTTAAGTCCTGATAAAGAGATTTTATCCTTTCTCTAAATGCAATATACATATAGTTAAGTTCTTCTATAGAAAAATCCTGTATATGTTTGTAATGGTCTGGAGTATCTATAACAACTTCGTGGGCTCCAAATCCCCCTTTTTTGTCGTAAATGTAATAAAAGTCAGCTTTATCACTGTTTTCTATTCTGAAAGCAGGATATTTGTTAGGAATAACTCTTACTTTCCATCCTGGAGTATTTGGAGCCGTTCCTGGTTCTCTTATTGCAAAAATCTCAGGTGGAGTTTTACTTTCATTTCCTGGCTCAAAGGGACATTTTGATTTATCTCCGTACTCTTCATAAACGTGAGTTGAGTAGTCATGGGGTCTTCTAGCCCTCTCCTCAGCTATTACAGCCCAAGTATCCTTTAGATAGTTGTATCTCAGTTCAGACATTTATTTATCCTTATTTTGTTATTCTTTTCTTTTAAGATACATTTTTTCTATAAAAACTACAAGAAAATTATGAAATGTATAAAACTCCCATATCGTAATTTATTTTTAAGGAGTTTTCCCTTTGCTTTGTAGATATCAAAATTTTCTCTTTAGATTTTCTTTTTTTTCTTCTAAGTTTGTTTAATATCTGATTTTTTTTCTTTGTTATCTCTGTTAGATTTTTACCTGATGGATTGAAAAAACATTTTTCTAGCTGTTTTTTTAATGGTTCATCAATAACTACATTTTCGCTGTAGAGAAAGTACAAAATATTTCTTATTTTTTCTCCCTTTAAGCATTTCCCTGCTATTTCTCTTTCAGCAGCTGACAGGTACTCAGCTATTTCTGGATTTTCACCGCTTATGTATAAAACAGGTTTACTCATTTTATCTCCCCCAATATGTTTTGCGTTTGTTTATGAAAAATACATACCAATTTATAAGTCATTGATAAACATGAAAAAATTTAGAAAAAATGAGATTTAGTTCCTAAAAAATTGACAGCTATCATTACAAAAATTGTTAATAGATATGAATTTTATGATATAGATAACTTGAAATATTTAATAAAGTTTATATAATGTGTGTGAATAAATTTGATAGTATTGCTATCAAATTAGGAGGTTGTAAAGATGATACAGGTAAAAGTAAGAAACATTGGAATAGATTCTTTAACAGGAGCTCCAATTCTTATGCTTGCTGATGTTAATAATGAAGATGATATATATCCTATCTGGATAGGAGTTTCTGAAGCTGAAGGAATTATTCTTAAACAAAGTGGAGTAGAAACTCCTAGACCGTTAACATACGATTTAATGAAAAATATTATTGAAGAACTAGGAGCTAGAGTAAAGCAGGTTGCTATAGTAGATAAAAAAGATAACGCATATATAGCAGAGGTTATCTTAGAAAAAGATGGTGAAGAGATTGTTATAGACTCAAGACCTAGTGATGCTATAAACCTTGCACTAAGATTTGAAGCTCCAATTTTCCTTGATGAGAATGTTGTTAAAAAGGTAAATCTTCAAGAGATAAAAGAAGAGCTAAAAAGACAGGAAGAAGAAGCTAAAAAAGAGGAAGAAATTCAAACAGTTGAAGAGTTAGACAAAGAGGTAGGAGATATAGACATAAAAAGGGAGCCTGAAGTTGATGAGGAGTTAGAACAGTTTAGAAAAATGCTTGAAAATATAAAACCTGAAGACTTTGCTTTAAAACCAGAAGAAAAGAAAAATGGAGAGGAAAAATAATCCTCTCTTAATAGTAAACTTCTTTTAAAAATAGTCCCTGAGGAGGGGCTATGTATATCCCTTTTGTAGGGTCATTTGCTTCTAAAATCTCTTTTAGCTCTTCTAATGAAAGGGAACCTAAACCAACCTGAACTGTATGACCTACAATCTTTCTTACCATATA
>JALWKR010000241.1:308-2765 GCA_027081375.1 Persephonella sp. | reverse complement strand
AAATCGTATATATGAGGAAGTGGATCTTTCATTGCACATGTTACATTTTTACCTTTTTTCCTTAAAAAAGAGCATAAAGCAAGCATACTTCCAATACCATCTCCATCTGGATTTTCATGGGTAAAAATAAGTATCTTTCCATTTTCCCTTTTTAGTCTCTCCACAATAGGTATAACGTAGTTCATTTTTGTTCCTCCTAAAACCACTGTTTACTTTAGCAGCTAAACCAACTAACTATTATGTTTCCTTTGAAAAAACTGTTTATTACAAAAATCATTGAACTTTCTTCTGTATAAGGAAAAAGTACGCTATTTTTATTCATGACTTAAAGATTTTTTTTATCATATGGACATATATCTACCAGATAACACTCTTTACACTTTGGTTTTTTAGCTGTACAGATATATCTTCCAAATAAAACTAGAGCGTTTGATATGTATGCCCAGTTTTCTTTAGAGAAAAATTTTGCAAGATCCTGTTCTATCTTCTCTGGGTCATCATGACATGTAAGCCCTAATCTTTTGCTTACTCTTTTAACATGGGTATCCACAACTATTGCTGGTTTTCTAAATCCATTTACAAGTATAACAGAGGCTGTTTTTCTTCCTATTCCTGGAAATTGAACTAATTCTTCTATGGTGTCAGGAATTTTTCCATTATACTTTTCAACGATAATTCTTGCTATTTCTTTAATTCTTTCAGCTTTTTTTCTGAAAAAATTAATAGGCTTTAAAATTTCATATAGATCATCTAAAGGAGCATTTGCTAAAGCCTCTGGAGTTGGATATTTCTCAAAAAGTTTTGGAGATACTTCATTTACTTTTTTATCTGTTGTTTGAGCTGATAAAACTACAACAATCACAAGTTCAAAAACATTTCTAAAGTTTAGTTCAGTTTTAGGTTCAGGAAAATGTTTTTTTAAACGCTCTATAAGTTCCTCTTCTGTAAATGGAGGGTTGACACCTTCGCATTCTTTTTTCTTTCTTTTCTTCTTTTTCTCAGCCATTTTTACCTCTAAAATAAGGTGTTTTGCTTTATCACAGGTTCTTCTTTCTTTACTTTGTGAAGATCTTTTACAAGGGATTTAAATCCAAGTTCTTCAAATTCTTCTTTGAGCTTCTGCAGGTCTGCCTTTCCTTTTTTCAGTTCTTCTATAGAAATATTTAAAGGAACATCTGTTTTAAGCTTAATAAGAAAGATATTCTCTTTTAATCTATCTTTGGCTTCTAAAAAGGCTTCTTTTAACTTTGGCTTGAGCTTATCAAGATGTTTATAAATGTTTTCTATGGAACCATACTCATTTAAAAGTTTCTCAGCTGTTTTAGGGCCAACTCCCTTTACTCCAATTATATTGTCAACTGTGTCTCCTATCATGGCTAGATACTCTACAAACTGCTCAGGATATACTCCGTATTTTTCTTTTACTTTCTCTCTGTCAAAAATCTCATTATTTACAGGATTTAGTATCTTTATATCTTCGTCAACTAACTGCATCATATCTTTATCAGGAGTAACTATTATTACTTCAAAACCTTCCTTTTCTCCTTTTTTAGCTAATGTTGCTATTATGTCGTCTGCCTCATATCCAGGGATTTCTAAAATCTTTATTCCCCAAAGTTTGATAAGTTTTTTTATTTCAGGAATTTGGACTTTTAGATCATCAGGGGTTTCTTTCCTGTTTGCTTTATATTCTTGATATTTTTCGTGTCTGAATGTCTTTCCTGGAAGGTCAAAAACTACAGCAATATATTCAGGGGAAAGTTCTTTCATCAAAGAGGCAATCATTCTAATAAATCCATATATAGCTCCTGTGGGTTTTCCCTTTGGGCTTGTAAGAGGTGGCAGTGCATAGTAGGCACGGTATAAGTAAGAGGAGCCATCAACTAAAACTAATCTCTTTTTCATGGCACAAGAAGAATACTTAGATTTTTAGAAATCATATTTAGAAATTCCCCATAACAATACATGTTTTTAAATTTAAACCAAATTTTTTTAAATATCAAACTAACATATTTTAATCTTCATCAAACTGGTGAAGAAGCGGATTTGGTATAGCATTTACCTGAACAATCATATCCTCTATAGCTTCATATCCGTGAAGTTCACCTTTGTCATACACAATAGTTTCTTCTTCTTTTACATATTCTACATTATCCTCACTTCCTACAAAAAACTTTCCTTCACCCTGTATAACTGTTATTACCATATAAGATTTTGATACGTGTAAATCAACCTTTTGACCTGCTTTTACATATACATGAAATATAGCAAACTCAGGAGTTTCTAAAATCACTTCTGAATAAGGTTCTTTCTCATTGAATTTTTCAGTTACAGGATATAGCTTTATAGCCATTTTTCTCTCCTTGGTTTTTTATTAAAAAAGCCCCTTTACGGGGCTTTGTAGTTTATAAGCCTTTTTTAGCCATATATAAAACTAAATCTTTTAATCTGTTCGAG
>JALWKR010000241.1:0-298 GCA_027081375.1 Persephonella sp. | reverse complement strand
TTATCATACCAGGAAGAAACATGAACAAGATTTCCCTCTATAACCTTTGTTGATAGAGCGTCAAATATAGAAGAGTGAGGATTTCCTACTATATCCTGAGAAACGATAGGGTCTTCACAGTATTCAAGTATTCCTTTCATTGGACCTTCTGCATACTCTTTCATTTTTGCATTTATTTCTTCTTCTGTTGTTTCTTTTTCAACTACTACAGTTAAATCAACTAAAGAACCATCAGCTACAGGAACTCTCCTAGCAGTTCCATCTAATTTTCCTTTAAGCTCAGGGAGAACCTCTCCAA
>JALWKR010000240.1 GCA_027081375.1 Persephonella sp. | reverse complement strand
ATCTCATACCTTTTGTGTAGTTTTCTGTAACAATACTTTCTGAATGAGAGGAACCATACTTATGGATAAAATCA
The DNA here is from genome assembly GCA_027081375.1 of Persephonella sp. Lineage (GTDB taxonomy): Bacteria > Aquificota > Aquificia > Aquificales > Hydrogenothermaceae > JAADDV01. The sequence goes on along the minus strand of JALWKR010000240.1, from coordinate 2,698 downwards.
ATAGCCTCATCTAAATTATCAACAACTTTTACAGCAATAATTAAATCTAAAAACTCTTCATAAAAATCTTCTTCTGTAGCTGGAACTATTTCTGTATCCTGTGCTTTAGGATGGTCTTTTAATATCTCTAAAGCTCTTTCGTCGCATCTCATCTCAACTCCAGCTTTACCGTAGTAGTAAGCTATTTCAGGTAAAAATTCCTCAGCTATATCTTTATGAACAACAAGATTTTCTATTGCATTACATACGGAAGGTCTCTCAACTTTAGCGTTATAGGCTATGTTTAGGGCTTTTTCCATATCTGCTTCGTTATCTACATACAGATTACAAACTCCTTTATAGTGCTTTATAACAGGCATCTTTGCTTTTTCCGCAACTGCTCTTATTAGACTTTCTCCACCTCTTGGAATAACAACATTTATATATTTATCAAGTTCAAGTAAATGATTTACCACTTCCCTATCTGTAGAGCCTACAAACTGAATAGCTTTTTCAGGAAATCCTGTTTCTCTAGCAGCCTGCTTAAGAATTTCAACAAGAACTTTATTTGAGTTTATAGTTTCACTTCCCCCTTTTAAAATTACAGTATTAGAAGATTTCATACATAAAGCTGCAGCTTCGATGGTAACGTTTGGCCTTGCTTCATATATAATAAGAATAGTCCCTAGGGGAACTCTCATCTGTCCAATTTTTAAGCCATTTGGCCTTGTCCACATGGAAATTACTTCTCCAACAGGGTCAGGGAGATTTGCAACATCTTTTAAAACCTGAACCATTCCATTTATTCTTTTTTCATTTAATGCAAGCCTGTCTAGTAATGCTTTTGAGTATCCTTTTTTTTCAGCAAGTTCTAAATCTTTTTTATTTGCTTCCTGAAGCTCTTCTTTTCTTTCAATTAAAAGTTCTGCTGCTCTTAAAAGAGCTTTATTTTTTATGTCTGTTGTTGCTTTTATAATCTCTTTTTCTGCCTTTTTAGCCTCTTTTGCTAGAAGTAGAGCATATTCTTTAGCATCCATAGAGAGCCTCCTTTGTTTTATTTTTGATTTTTAATGATAAATCAATAGAAAAAGGTAAACAAGGATTTATCTTTCTAGATGATAATAAGGAGGATAAGTTGTTAACCTAAAATCTTCTAAATATCCACCTGCAGTAAAGTGATAGAGGGTTTGAAACTCTAAATCAGAAAATCCTAATATCTCATGAACAGCATCATCAAAAAAGCAACCTATCCCAGTTCCTCTTATGCTGTGGGCTTCAGCTTCTAAATATAAGACCTGTCCAATAAGGCCTGCTTCCCAGTGTAAGTTTTTATAAAGCCATGGCTTTTCTTTGATAACAGGTTCAAATAAAGATATCATTCCAAGAGAAAAACTACTGTCAGATGCTATATCCTGCTGACAGGAAACAATTCTAGCAGTGTGCTGAACATCTGAAGGATATAAAAGGTATAAATCCATGTCTTCTATTACTTTTTCCCATAAGAATTCTTTTCTACTTTTTCTTATTATCTTTCCTTTAAATTTATCATTTCTAAAGAAAAAGTATAAACCTGAAGTTAAACCTTCTACTCTATGAACGAATAACAGCAAGTTAATATGAGGGTTAGATATTTCCACATTAAAAGGAGAATAAGATTTTCTAGGAACAGTTTTATCAAGAATGTGAATAAATGTATCTAAAGATATATATGTTTTTCTATCATAAGCCTGTGCACTTCTTCTTTTTCTTATTATCTGTGAAGCTTTAAAAGGAGAGTCTTTGAGCCATAGTAACGGTTTTTCTTTGAAAATTATCTTTTCAGGTTTTGTCCTTGGTTTTTCTATCTCTTTTAATGTTTCGTATATTATTTCCCATCTTACATGCTCTTTACTTAGTCTGTTTGGCTTTCCTTTAAAATCTAGTTTTTCTATCAGCTTTACAACATCTTCAGGAAAATCTCTTGGGATATCTTCCTTATTTTTAGGGAATATACAAAACACTCCTTCAGGAAATTCTTCCTCATTCTCTATCCCTTCTGTTTTATGAAAGCCTAGGATTTTTCCTATTTCCTTATCTGATATTGAATTTATATACTTTACTTTCCAACCTTGTAAAGAAGCAGAAAATACCATACTTCCTATTGCATGTCCTGTATCAAGAAGACAGTATCTTAATGCTCTTTCTCCATATTTCCAAGCTTCTCTCCATGGAATACTTGTTAAAGCAACTAGAAAACATTCAGTTTTATAATAATCTTTTATCCTGTTTGATATTTCCTGAGTTAAAGCAGCTCTTTTTTCTAAAGCATGTAAATAAGGATTATAATGAAAAATTCCTTCAATACCATTAATATCTGGAACAATTACATAAACTTCTGTTGGATGGAGATTACTACTAGAGGGGTTCATTCTTAAAGCCCATTGAGAACCAGGAATAGATTTCCATGCTGATAGTCCGTACGCTAACTCAAGGAATTTTGATAAAGTTTTTAGATTTATATCCTGCTCATCACACAGGTTTTTATCATACAAAGCTTTGTAGGGACAATCTGGATCAGGAGTATTTAAAGGAAGTTCTATAACTTCTGCTCCTTCATAAAATGTGAACTACTCCTCAATAAATTAAGGAGCTTGCTCGCTATGCAAGCTCGCCAACTTCTGAGAAGTTTCCTGCTTCACAGCTGGATGTCTCGTAGACTGGGACTTGTCTCCCACTGCTC
>JALWKR010000239.1 GCA_027081375.1 Persephonella sp. | reverse complement strand
AAGTATCAGGAAATCCTAATCTTAGAAACTCCAGAATTTGGAAGAATGCTTGTTTTAGATGGTTTAGTTCAGACAACAGAAAGAGATGAATTTATATATCATGAGATGCTTGTTCATCCTGCAATGCTAGCCCATCCAGATCCTAAAAGAGTTTTAATTATTGGTGGAGGAGACGGTGGAAGTGTTAGAGAAGCTTTAAAATACCCTTCTGTTGAGGAAGTTCATCTATGTGAAATAGATGAAGAGGTTATTATTGCATCTGAAAAATACTTTCCAACAATAGCAGGGAAATTAAGGGATCCTAAGGTTAAAATCTTTATAGAAGATGGAAATGCGTTCCTAGAGGAAAAGAAAGACTACTATGACATTATTATTATGGATTCCTCTGACCCTGTAGGAGCTTCTGAAGTTTTATTTAGTGAAGAGTTTTACAGCAAAGTTAAAGCTTCTTTAAGAAAAGATGGAATTATGGTTGCTCAAACAGAGTCTCCAATGCTACAGGAAGAGTACTTTAAAAAGGCAGTTTCAGAAATAAGAAAAGTTTTTAGAAACTTTGGTGTTTACCTTGCCTATATTCCAACATACCCTTCTGGAATGTGGAGCTTTACTATAGCATCTGACTATATAGATGTTGTAAATACTAAAAGAATAGAAAAAGTTAAGGAATTGAAAACAAAGTATTTTTGTGATAGCATTTATGCTTGTTTATTTTCTATTCCAAAATTTGTAGAAGATATTATCAATAAATCTTAAAAAAGGAGGTAAGCAATTGGCTGAAGTTTTAAAGAACGAAGTTCTAAAAAAGATAGCTGAGAGAGCTACAGAAAAAACAAATATTAGATTAATAGCAAGAAATGTGGAGAGAGTTCTTGCTGCTCTACAGGTTACATCTGATTTTTGGAAAGTAGTTGACTACTCTGACCTTCCAGTTCCAGCTGCATCAGAGATTGTTAAAGGTTTAATTGAGGAAGGATTTGTAAAAGTTGATAATGATGAGCTTTATCTTACTGAAGCAGGATTAAACCTTGTCAAAGAGTTAAATATCCCTCCTTATGTTGACTATACATGTCAAGCTTGTGAAGGAAGAGGAATTCCTTTCTATGCAAATAAAGAGTGGTATAGAACATTTGTTGAACTTGCTAAAGATAGACCTAAAGCTATTCAGGAGTATGATCAGGGTTCTGTTACTCCAGAAACAACAATATCAAGGGTTCTATTCCTAGACTCTAGAGAAGACTTAAGAAACAGAGATATTCTTGTTATGGGTGCGGAAGACGATTTAACAGGTTTAGCTGTTGCTTTAACAGGTCTTCCTAGAAGAGTTTTAATTCTTGATATTGATGAAAGAGCTATTGATTTTGATAATAGAATATTCAAAGAGCTTGGAATTGATAACGCTGAAGCTATTAGATTTGACCTTAGAAATCCATTCCCAGAAGAGTGGATTGGTGCATTTGACGTATTTATAACTGATCCGCCAGAAACAGTTAAAGCATTTAAAGCATTTATTGCAAGAGGAATAGCAGCACTTAAAGGAGAAGGAGCTGCAGGATACTTTGGATTAACTCTTAGAGACTCTTCTTTAAACAGATGGCAAAAATTCCAGAAGGCTCTTATTAACGACTATGGAATGGTTATAACTGATATTGTTCAGGACTTTAACGCATATATGAACTGGGAATACCATGAAGAAACAAGAGCTCAAAAAGTAGCTCCTGTAAACAAAGGACCTTCTGATATATGGTATCGCTCTGCATGGTACAGAATTGAAGCTATGCCTGGATTCAAAGGCGAAAATGAACAAATTAAAGACGAAGTATTTAGAGAGCTTTACCTAGACGAAGAAGGCTCAACTACATAAAAAAGAGGGCAAAATGCCCTCTTTTCAATCATAATATTAAACTGTATAAGTTCAGAAAGAAGGAACAATTGGAACAAATATTATTAAGAGATAAACTTCCAATTAAAATAAACTGTAATATATGGGTCTATTTCCTCTAACTATTAAGGATTACTTTGAGGAAAGCAAAAATCAGTAAGATTGAGAAAACTTTAAGCATATCCAAAACGTTCTAAAAATCTTACATCATCAATAATCTTTTATCCTTGTTTTCAACCCTTGTAATATAAATCCTTAAAACCCATAATAATGAACAAAATAATATCTAAGGCATCAGGAGAAAAGAATGGATGTTATCCAGAAGATAAAAAATGAGCTTAAAAAAGCCATAATCGGTCAGGAAAAAATGATAGACAGCCTTTTAATAGCCCTTATCACAGAAGGGCATATTCTTATAGAAGGTGTCCCAGGGATAGCAAAGACAACAGCTGTAAAAACCCTTGGAAAAATCCTAAACCTTGATTTTAAAAGAATTCAGTTTACCCCTGACCTTATACCTTCAGATATCCTCGGAGGAGAGATATACATAATAGAAAAAGATGAGTTTAGAGTAAAAAAAGGCCCCATATTTACAAATCTACTTCTTGCAGATGAGATAAACAGGGCACCGGCAAAAGTCCAGTCAGCACTTTTGGAGGCAATGCAGGAAAGACAGGTAACAATAGGAGAAGATACATTCCCTTTAAGTCAGCCTTTTATGGTTATGGCAACATTAAATCCTATTGAAGAAGAAGGAGTTTACAACTTACCAGAAGCCCAGCTTGATAGGTTTTTGATGAAAGTTATTGTTGATTATCCATCAGAAGAGGAAGAATACCAGATATTAAAACTTGTAACAGCACAGGATGGAATAAGAAATGAAGGTGTAAAAGTGGAAGAGCCTAAGCAGATAGCTTCAAGAGAAGATATTATAGCCTTAAAAAAGCAGCTAAAAGATATTCATGTTGACGAAGAAGTTGAAAAGTATATGGTAAATCTAACAATGGCAACAAGACAACCTGAAAAGTACGGAATAGATAAAAAGCTTATAAGGTTAGGTTTAAGCCCAAGGGCAACAATAAATCTTTATAAAGTCTCAAAAGCTGTAGCACTCCTAAATGGAAAAGATTATGTATCCCCTGCAGATGTTCTTTTATATCTAAAAGATGTTTTTAGACACAGATTTATGGTTTCTTTTTATGCTGAAGCAGAAGGAATAACAACAGACCATATTATAGATATGGTTGTTGAAAAAGTCCCTATGCCGTAGGAACAAAAATGATAGAAAAAAGCAGATTAATATCAATAAAAGTAAAACAAAAAGTTCTTTCATCTGTTGAAGGCTTGCACAAGGCATTGATATTTGGTGAAGAAGATGATTTAAAAAATATAAGAGAGTACACATACGGAGACAATGTAAAAAGGATAAACTGGATTATCACAGCAAAAGAAAGAAAGCCCTACGTTGTTGAAAGGGAGGAGCTAAAAAGTCAAAATATCATAGCTGTTTTGCTACTTGACCAGGAAGTCCTTTTTAAAAATAAGCTTGATAAAATATCAGAAATATTTGCTATTTTAGGTTACTCAGCTCTTTATCAGAAGGATAAGTTTCACACATACATTATCACAGACAAAGTTGAAAAATATTTTTCCCACAGAAACCATCCACAGCAGATAACAAACATAATGGATTTTATCTACTCATTAAATCTTAAAGATAAAAAACTAAAAACTGAGATTTTAGAAAGGATACTTAGCAGACATAAAAGGTCTTTAGTGGTGCTTATAGGAGATTTTGTTTATCCAGTTAACCTTATAAAAATCACTTCAAAGCATAAACTCGCTGTTATTTGTGTAAGGGATAGAGAAGAGGAAAATCCTTCAAAATACACCGGCTATCAGCTAAAATCTTTTGATGGAAAAAGAAAAATTCCCCTTTTAATATCACCAATGGTAAAAACATACAGACAAAATCTTGAAGAATTAGACACAAATCTAAAAAGACAGATTGCCCTAAAGAGAATTCCCTTTAAAAAAATATTTACAGATGAAGACCCATATATAAAACTAAAAGCAATGTTTAGTTAAATCTACTTTTTTGCTTGTTTTTAATAAAAATTTTCCAATCTGTGTTTGGCCATTGAGGGTATATTTTAATTTCAAACACTTCTTTATTTTTATTGTTTTTTATTTGCTCTTTCCATTTAGGCCATTTTTTAGAGTCAAAAGAGCCGTCTTCTATTGGGTATTTAAATAAACCAACTAAGATTGAAATAAAAATATAAAGACTTGCTAACATCCTTATAGTTAATTCAAATTTTTTAGAAATTAGAATATAAAATAATCCCAATACAAAGATAACATTAGGAGCATAAAAATATCTACTTCCACCAGACATATTAAGAGACGTAATAACAAAGATAAATGTTAAGTAAAAAGAGACACAAAAAAAGAAGCACACAAATTTGTCTTTTTTTATGCTTTTATATACCAGATATACCAAAGGAACTATAAGAACACTGCCAAATGAAGGTAATATAGTTTGCAAAAAGGGATGCTGCAATGTTCCAAATATAATGCGATATAATGTTTCCAAATATTTAAGTACAGAATTTCCGTTAAACCTATTATGAATATCATAGATGGAAACGTATAGAGACAATAACTGTATAGATGTTGTTATTAATAATATGAAGAAAAATAGCAGTAAGTATTTATTTTTATTAAATAAGTATCCAAAAAGAAATATAGGAGCTAGTACATTGGTAGGAACTCCAGATAATCCTCCTAATAAAATTAAAATTGAATAGAAAGCTAGTTTATACTTACTTAAATTTTTTTTATCTAAGCTATCTAAAAAAATTAAAAATGAAATTACAACAAAATGAAACTGACTTGTTATCGTATTAAGCCAAATTTCTCCTGTATCAGAAACAAAAAGTACAATACTTGATACTAACAGTTTTTTTAGTGTTGTATTTGTAAAGAAAGAATTGCTTATAAAAATTATAAAAAAAGGTATTATTTGGACGAAAAAAGCTATTATTGTAGTTACTAAAGGTGCATATTCTAGTGGAACTAGCGTAGCTAAATAAGTAGCAACGTTAGGAATAAAGGAAAAATAACCTAAATGGGGATGAAAAATTGATGAGATTCCATTCTCGTAAGCATCTATAAAATAAACACTCCCTTCTTCAGCCCAAAATCTTGGATTTATAAAAAACTCAAAGTGTCTAAATATTACTAAAAAAACAAAAAAGATAAACACCAATAAGGATAAGTCTATATTTATTTTTATTTTTTTTATCTTTATCATTTATTTGCTTTTAAATTTCTATAATTTATACGAGAAAATTTTAAAAATTTTATCATACAATATGAACTAGAACTAACCCGCTTACTGAAAGTGATATCTGCCTCTACTTAAGTCAAGCTGACGATAAAAAGTCTCTTTTCTCGTTTAAATTAAACAAAAATGGTTCAACGGAAGTTTTGGGGATCTATCACTTTCTTAGGGTATTGTGACTGATATCTACTTAAACACCCAAACGCACTAAAACGAAGAGATTTAAAACTTCTTTAAAAGGCTAGTGTATTGGGAAAAATAGATATAACTCTTAGAGATATAATTCAGGAAATTCCTCCAAAGTTTGTTCAGTTGCTTACAGGAAAAAACGCTAAAAAGCTGTTAGATACATCTCTGCCTCAAGTGAAAGAAAGAAGAGCTGACTTTCTCGTTGAATTGGAAGATGGTTCTATATTTCATCTAGAACTGCAAACCCAAAACGATAAAAATATGCCCTTTAGAATGCTTGAATATTTTGTTCTTTTATCTTCCAAGTATCCAAACAGAAAAATAAAACAGATGGTTTTGTATGTTGGAGAAAAACCTTTAAAGATGAAAGACAGAATAGAAACGGAAAACTTAAGCTTTAGCTATAAGCTAATGGACATAAGAGAGATAAGCTGTGAGGAGTTGTTTAAAAGCGATAGCCTGACAGATAAAATATTAGCAGTATTATGTGATGTAAGAAATCCTGAAAAGTATTTTAGAGAACTCTTAACAGAGCTTTATAAACTGCCAGAGAGAGAAAGGAGAGATTACTTAAAGAAGTTATTGAACCTGCTGACAATAAGGTCTAAATTAGTAGAAGAATTCAAGCTAGAGGTAGAAAAGATGCCAATAACATTTGATAGAGAAACTATAGAAAATCATCCTTTCTTCAAGGATGGAAAACAAGAAGGGCTGAAAGAAGGCTTAGAAAAAGCAGTATTAAGATTACACAAAAAACTAAAAATGGATGCAAAAGAAATAGCAGAGGTTTTAGAAATTCCTTTAGATTTTGTTGAAACAGTTATTAATAAACACAAAAATAGGGGCTAAAAAGCCCCATTATAGATGGAGAAAAAAGGTGGACAAGTGGAGGTACTCCTTTTAGTGATAGCCTCCTTCTGCTGAAACTTTCCCTTTAAATACTCTATAAACATACGCAGTATAAAAGATTACAATAGGCATAAGAAGAACAGTCACAACAAGCATAACAGTAAGAGTAATATGAGATGATGCAGAGTTCCAAATTGTTAAATTATATTCAGGATTTATAGTAGATCTCATTAAAACAGGATAAGTAGCAAATGCAATTGTTAAAACAGTTCCAATAGTAGTTAATGTTGATCCATATATTACTTTTTCATACTTCTCAGAGGATAAAAATTTAAAGAATAAAATTAAGCCTATTACAATCATAGCTGGAGCAATCCAGAAAAGAGGATATTCAAAGTAGTTTGAGTATAAATATGGAGCTGTAATAACAAGTAGAAAGTCTGTTACTATTAGAGAACCTATGTATCCAAAAAATCCAATATATGCTGCTTTTTTAGCAAGTTGAAAAACCTCTCCTTCAGTCTTTCTAAGAAGATAAGCAGTTCCATGCATTAAGAACATAAAAACTGCAACAACTCCCATTAAAAGAGGTGCTGGTCTTAGAAGGGTAAAGAAAGAACCATGATATACTCCCTGTTGGTCAATAGGAACACCAACAACAGCATTCCCAACAGCAACTCCAAACAGGAAAGCAGGAACAAAATTTCCTATCCAGTATATCCAATCCCACGTTTTTCTCCATAAAGGACTTTCCTTTTTATTTCTATATTCAAAAGCTACAGCTCTTCCAATTAAAGCCCATAGAACAATAAGAATAGCAAGGTAAAATCCGCTAAAAGATGCAGCATAAACAACAGGAAAAGCAGCAAACAGCATTCCTCCACCAGCAATAAGCCATACCTCATTGCCGTCCCAAACAGGAGCTACAGCGTTATATAAAATTCTTCTGTTTTCATCTTTGTTAGTAAATATAGTTAAAATTCCTGTTCCTAAATCAAAACCATCTGTTAATGCATATCCAACAAGGAATACTCCAGCAAGTAAGAACCATAATCCTTCAAGAGTTGTAAATATTTCTGTAGGCATGTTTATTCCTCCTTACAGGTTTTCTTTTGTTTTAGAAAATGCTGTAACCTGAGCAGGATTTGTAGAAGGTGGTATATTTTCAGAGTTTGAAGACTGAGGACCTTTTTTAATAGCTTTAATCATTGCATAAAAGAAAACGATATAAATAGCTGTGTATATAACAAGGAAGAAAATTACTGAGAATAAAACATTACTAGTTGGATGGAAAGAAACACCATCTTTTGTTAATAGAACTCCTTGAACAAGCCAAGGTTGTCTTCCAACCTCTGCAGCAATCCACCCAAAGTTTGTTGCTATAAATGGAAGAGGTATAGATAATAGCACAGTCCATAAAAATGCCTTGCTTGTGTAAAGTTTTCCTCTTTTTAAAAGCCAAAGTCCCCAGATTGTAACAAAGGCAAAGAAAAATCCAAGATAAACCATTAGGTGAAATGTAGTGAATACTAAGGATACAGAAGGTAAGTCCTCAAAGGATATGTTGTAGGCTTTTGCTTCTGCTTTAGCTTGTGCTAGCTGTGCTTTTACTTTTTCAATCTCTTCTTGTGGAGCATTATTTTTTTCAAGCTCTTTTAATTTTGCCTCTAAAACAGGTATCTGCTTTTCAGCTTTTTCTGCATATTCTTTATATTCCTTAACTAAATCTTTTATTCCTTTAAATTCAGCATTTGGATCGTGGTATGAAAGAATACTTAAAAGATAAGGTATTTCAAGTAAAACCTTTGTTTCCTGCTTTTCCTGATCTATAACACCAAATAGATCAAGAGAAGCTCCCTTTTCTGTTTCCCATTTTCCTTCCATCATTGCCATTTTTAATGGTTGTGTATGGGTTACCTGATATCCGTGAATGTCCCCAAAAACTATCTGGATTGTTGATACTACAGCTGTAAAAACAAGGGCAAACTTTAGTCCTACTTTTGCTATCTCAACATGTTTGCCTTTTAAAAGGTAATAAGCCATAACACCCATAACAAAAAATCCGCCGACTATATATCCAGCATCTACACAGTGGAGAAATCTTATAGCTGTTGAATGATTTATAACAGCTTCAAAGAAATCTGTTAAAACTGCTTTTACCCCTTGAGGTGATTCAACAATTTTGTATCCTGCAGGGGTTTGCATCCATGAATTAGCAATAAGTATCCATAAAGCAGAGAGGGTACTTCCTAAAGCAACCATCCATGCTGCGAAAGTATGCATCTTGTCAGAAACTCTATCCTTCCCAAACAGGAAGAGACCTATAAACGTGGACTCAAGGAAAAAAGCCATAAGACCTTCTATAGCAAGAGGTGCTCCAAAAATATCACCAACAAATTTTGAATACTGAAACCAGTTTGTCCCAAACTCAAACTCCATTGTTAAGCCTGTAGCAACACCTACAGCAAAGTTAATAGCAAAGAGTTTCATAAGGAACATTGCAAGGTCATCATACCTTTTGTCCTTGTTTTTTAGGTAGATAGTTTTGATTATAGCTATCATAAAGGCTAGCCCTAAAGTAAGAGGAACAAATAAAAAATGATAAAAGGCAGTCATCCCAAATTGGAAACGGGACAGGGTGAGCAGATCCATTTTTTTTCCTCCTAAACCATAGGTTAGTAAGTACTTACTATAAGATTGATCTAAGTCAAGGTTTATGATTTGAATCATAAATTAGTAAGTATTAACTAACCAAGATCGAAACAGATTTTAGTTTAAGGAATATCACAGAAAGATTGATCAAAGTTTGGATCTTAGCGTTGTATATCAATGCCTTATATATCAATTAATGAAAATAAGATAGAAAAGTTACTGAAAATTAACCTAAAAAGTAGAAAAAAGTAGAATAAAGAATAATTTTTATAGTTTTTAATTTATTCTCTAATAAAATCAAACTGACATCTTCTAAGTTCATAATCTCTTTTAGACCACTTAATTCCTTTAACTCCCTCTATCTCTTTCATAAAACCTTCTATAAATCCCCAGCCAGCCCAACATACAGCATGAGTGATAGGTTTAAGACCATTTTCTTCTAAAAGAGGATAAAAAACGCAGTCACATATAAAAGCTTTATCTTCTTCTCTTTTTATCTGTTTAGCAAAACCAAGATCATTTAAAGCAGTTCTTAAAATTTCTTCCCATTCTTCTCTTGGATGTTCTTCCATAAGTTTCTTAGCAAGCTCCCTACCTAGCTGTCTCATAGCTGCAAAAGAGCCTTTGTCTCCAAGAAGATTTTGGGTTTCCTGTGCAAAACGATATACTAACCTTCTTCCATCTTTAGGATCTGTGCAATTTTTCAAAATAACATTAACAGCATTTTCTCCAAGGATATTTTTCATTAGATCAATTAGCAAATTAATAACTTCCCCGGTTATTTCTCCCCTAATTTTTTCAACCATTTTTTCTTACCTTTTTTCTTATTTCAAAAATTATCAATAATATAATTAGTAATATTACATATACTATTGTCAATAAAGTATGATATTTCTTCCAAATCGTTTCTGTTCTTATCAGCTTTACATCTGAAACAATTACTCCTTCTTTAAATAAACCAAGCTTACTTTTTATTGTTCCTATAGGAGTTATTACTGCACTTATTCCCGTATTTGTTCCTCTTATCAAATACAATCCATTTTCTATAGCTCTTATTCTCGCCATCTCAAAATGCTGATAAGGAGCAACTGTTTTTCCAAACCATGCATCATTTGAAATATTCACAATAACATTTCCCTTTTTTGAGAAATCTGCAACAAAGTTTGGAAATATCCCCTCAAAACATATTAACGGAACTATCTTCCATTCTTTATAGGATAAGATTTTCTTCTCTCTTCCTGATGAAAAATCATATCCTTCTAGATAAGGAAAAATTGAAGAAAAAATCTTAAAAGGAAAAGGAACATACTCTCCAAAAGGAACAAGTTTCATCTTACTATAAATATCAACAACATTTTTATTCTCATCTAAAAGAAGAGTACTGTTGTATATATAAAGCTGTTTACCTCTAAAAACTGCAATATCTGAACCAAGAAGAATTGGTACTTTAATATCTGCAATATTATTTAAGAAATAATTCTTTAAATCTTCGTCTCCTCCTATAAAAAAGAAAGGAAGAGCACTTTCAGGAAGAACTATTAAATCAGGATTTTTCTTATAAGCTGTTTTAATAAGATCTATATATTTATCTATCACTTTTATAGGCTCTTTATTCTGCAATTTAATATCTTCAGTTATATTTGCCTGTACAATAGCTACTCTTTTATTTGTTCCTTCAGGATTAAAATGTTCTCCTCTATAAACACCCCAAAAGTGTAGGAATAAAATGAGAACTGATACAAATACTAAGCTAAAAATAAAAGGATAACGCCCTTTTTGATAGGAGAAAAATATAACAGAAGGAATAAAAACTGCTAAAAAAGATAAAGAATATATTGAGAATATAGACGTAATCTGGGCTATAGAGTTAAAGTAAGAAAGACTGTATCCAATAAGATTCCATGGAAAACCACCAAAGGGAATAAACTCCCTTAATATCTCAAAAAATACCCATATAAAAGGAAAAGCTAAGAATGCTAATAATTCATATCTTCTATTAAGAAGGTAAAAAGCTAATCCAGATGATACAAACTGAAAGGTAGAAAAAGTTGCAGCTAAAAGAAATAAAAGAGGAATTCCTAAAAATATAGAAACACCTCCATAGTATGTTATTGCATAAACAGTCCAGTAAAAAGCTAGTAAAGAAAAAATAAATCCTGTTGTAAAAGAATAATAGATAGTTTCTTTAAAACTAGCGTTTTTTAGTTTATTAAAAAAAATAATAAATCCAAACACAAAAGAGAATGGAATAAAGTACCCAGGAAGAGATACTGCTATTAAAATTCCAGATAAAATAATCCAAATCATTGATTTCATCTTTTTCCTTTTTAGTATATAGTTTTTGTAAGTAGATATTTTAAAATTTTTGGAGGTTAAAATGGGAAAATTAAAAGTAGTTATTGACAGGGTTATATGTGAGGGAATTGGACCTTGTGCAGAGGAAACTAAATATATTGAGTTAGATAAAAGACACAAAGCAGTTATTTTAGAGCCAGGAAAAGATAAAGAAGAAGTTTTTAAAGAAGTTGCAGAAAAAAGAAGACAGGAAGTTATCCTTGACTTAACACCTGAAGAGGAAGAGGAAATTTTCAGAGCTGCAGAAGCATGTCCTGTAGATGCTATCTTCATATATGATCCAGAAACAGGGGAACAACTTTATCCATAAGAGGTAAAAATGAAGAAACTTGAAAAGGCCACTTTTGCTGGTGGTTGTTTTTGGTGTATAGAAGAGATATTTCATCAAACAGCAGG